>NZ_VPBA01000006.1:0-118407 GCF_013418945.1 Acinetobacter sp. YH12112
CTGGTGCGATCCAGCTGAAAGAAGGCGTTGAAATGGTTATGCCAGGCGACAACGTTGAAATGTCAGTAGAATTAATCCACCCAATCGCAATGGACGCTGGTTTACGCTTCGCGATCCGTGAAGGTGGCCGTACTGTAGGTGCGGGTGTAGTTGCTAAAGTAACTGCATAATTATAAAATAAGTTTCACAAGCCGAAGTTTGCGGATTTCGGCTTGTTCTACAGGCCAGTAGTTCAATTGGTAGAGCGTCGGTCTCCAAAACCGAATGTTGGGGGTTCGAGTCCCTCCTGGCCTGCCATTTTTCAAAAAAAGCTTGATGCTGGCAAAACTGGTCATATAATAAGTCGCGAATCCTACGACGAGTACAAAAATGTCGAATGATAAATCGCGTGACGCATTAAGCGAAGCGCCAATTCCTCAAAGAAATAATCCTGCTGAAGTTGTAAATTCGGGTTCTCCATTAGACTACGTGTTGTGGATTATCGCCTTGATTTTATTCATTGCGGCAACCATGGTGAATCAGCATCTACCAGCGTACTGGGCATCGGCAAATGATATTTGGGTGCGCGTTGGGGTAATTTTGGCTTGTATCGTAGTGGCTTTAGGTTTATTATACGCCACCCATCAAGGCAAAGGCTTTGTTCGTTTATTGAAAGATTCACGAATCGAGCTGCGTCGAGTGACTTGGCCAACCAAGCAAGAGACAGTGACCACATCTTGGCACGTACTTGCAGTTGTAGTTGTAGCATCCATTTTATTGTGGTGTTTTGACTACGTTTTAGGTTGGGCAATTAAATTTATTATCGGGTAAGAGAGCTATGAAACGTTGGTACATTATTCATGCCTATTCTGGTTATGAAAAACAAGTGATGCGTTCGCTTAATGATCGAATCCAGCGTAGCGCTGTTGCCGATAGCTTTGGTGAAGTCCTGGTTCCTACCGAAGAAGTGGTAGAAATGAAGGATGGCAAGAAACGTAAATCTGAGCGTAAATTCTTTCCGGGCTATGTGCTAGTCGAAATGGAAATGAATGATGATACTTGGCACATTGTAAAAGAATGTCCAAAAGTATTAGGTTTTATTGGTGGTACACCGGAAAAACCTGCGCCAATTACGCAGCGTGAAGCTGATGCGATTCTTGCACGTGTACGCAATACTGGTGAAGCACCGCGTCCGAAGACGATGTTTGAACCAGGCGAAGAATTACTGGTAATTGACGGTCCATTCACCGACTTTAAAGGCGTGGTGGAAGAAGTCCTTTACGACAAGTCGCGTTTAACGTTGACGATTAATGTATTCAATCGACCAACACAGGTTGAGCTGGAATTTCGCCAAGTCGAAAAATCAGTTTAATTCACTGCTGGTTGAAAACGCCCGATTTGTTATGGATCGGGCATTGTTGTTGTAACGGTATCGTTACTTAGAAATCATTGGGGAGCCTAGCGGCGTTTGTACCCAGAGGTAATTGAAAATGGCTAAGAAGATTGACGGCTATATCAAGCTGCAAGTTCCAGCTGGTAAAGCAAATCCATCTCCACCAATTGGTCCTGCACTAGGTCAACGTGGTGTTAACATCATGGCATTCTGTAAAGAATTCAATGCTGCGACACAAAAAGTTGAAGCTGGTCTTCCAATTCCAGTAGTGATCACTGTGTACAACGACAAGTCGTTCACATTCATCATGAAAACTCCACCTGCTGCTATTCTGCTTAAGAAAGCTGCTGGTATCCAGAAGGGTTCAGCTGTGCCAAACAAAACTAAAGTTGGTAAGTTGACTCGTGCTCAGTTAGAAGAGATCGCGACTACGAAAGAACCAGACTTAACTGGTGCTGACTTAGACGCGCGTGTACGTACCATCGCTGGTTCTGCACGTTCTATGGGCTTGGAAGTGGAGCTATAAGACATGGCAAAGTTAACTAAACGTCAAAAAGCCATTGCTGCTGCTGTAGAAGCAAACAAAGTTTATACTTTGGAAGAAGCGGTACAAGTTCTTAACAGCCTTCCTGCAGCTAAATTCAAAGAATCTTTGGATGTATCTGTAAACCTAGGTGTTGACCCTCGTAAATCTGACCAGGTTGTTCGTGGCGCGACTACACTTCCTGCAGGTACAGGTAAAACTGTACGTGTAGCTGTGTTTGCTCAAGGCGCTGCTGCTGAAGCTGCTAAAGCTGAAGGCGCGGACGTAGTTGGTTTTGATGACCTGGCTGAAAGCATCCAAGCGGGTAACCTTGACTTTGACGTGGTAATTGCTGCTCCAGATGCAATGCGCGTTGTAGGTAAATTAGGTACAATCCTTGGTCCACGTGGCTTAATGCCAAACCCTAAAGTGGGTACGGTTACTCCTGACGTAGCAACTGCAGTTAAAAATGCAAAAGCTGGTCAAGCACGTTACCGTGTAGACAAAGCGGGTATCATCCACGCTGCGATCGGTCAAGTAGGTTTCACTGCTGAAGCTGTTCGTCAAAACGTTGAAGCTCTTGTAGCTGACCTGAAGAAAGCAAAACCTGCGACTTCTAAAGGTGTATACATCAAAAAGATCACTCTAAGCTCAACTATGGGTCCTGGTCTGACTGTTGATGTAAACAACGTTTCTAACTAAGTTTAACTTAGACAGAATTTTAAAGTCCTGAAAGGTCTCCTTCTCCCTCTGGGAGAAGGTTGGGATGAGGGTTAAACCTCTCCCTAGCCCTCTCCTGAAAGGAGAGGGGACATTCAGGCGGACTTTGAATTGGTAAATGAGAATTTATCAGCGTCAAAGACCTCAGGCGAGGGGAGTTTTATGCTCTTCTCTTAAAATCCCAGCCTGCGTAGACGCGGTGGTGTGATTTATTCCTCCTCCGCGTGTGAGTTCAGTGATGAATTCACGAATTGGGAGTGTATCCCTTGTGGGTACATAAATCACCGTTAGGAGGTTTTACAATGGCTCTTCTTATCGAAGACAAAAAACAGATCGTAGCAGAAGTAAACGAAGTTGCTTCTCGCGCGTTCTCTGCTGTTGTTGCTGACTATCAAGGTTTAACCGTTGAGCAATTAACTGCTTTACGTGTTGAAGCGCGTAAGCTTGGTGTTACGACTCGTATCGTGCGTAATACTTTGGCTAAGCGTGCATTCGAAGGTACTCAATTCGATATCTTGAATGCAACTCTTGTTGGTCCAACAATCTTAGCTTTCTCGACTTCTGAAGACGACATGGGTGCAGCTGCACGCTTGTTCGAAGATTTCGCTAAAACAAACAAAGCATTTGAACTTAAAGCTGCTGCATTTGACGGCAAGGTTTATCAAGGTGCTGAAGTTAGCGTGATTGCAAATCTTCCGAACCAGGAAAAAGCGCTTACTATGCTTGCAAACGTTCTTCAAGCTCCTATTTCGAAATTGGGTCGCCTTATTACAGCACTCAAAGAGAAAAACGAGTCAGAAGCAGCTTAAGCTTAAATCAATTTACACACCATTCAATTTCCATTTGGAGTTATTCTCATGGCTTTAACTAACGAAGAAATTTTAAACGCAGTTGCTGAAAAAACTGTTCTTGAACTTGTTGAACTGATCTCTGCTTTCGAAGAGAAATTCAACGTATCTGCTGCTGCTGTTGCAGTTGCTGCTGCTCCAGGCGCTGGCGCTGCTGCTGCTGAAGAGCAAACTGAATTCAACGTTGAGTTGACTTCTTTCGGTGCAAACAAAGTTGCAGTAATTAAAGCAGTTCGTGAAGCGACTGGCCTTGGTCTTAAAGAAGCGAAAGACATGGTTGAAGGTGCTCCAGCAGTACTTAAAGAAGGCGTTTCTAAAGAAGAAGGCGAAGAGCTTAAGAAGAAACTTGAAGAAGCTGGTGCTACAGTTACACTTAAGTAATAGCTTAAGCGGAGTCGATTTTTTTATAATCGACTCCAAAAAATGGCTGATGGCTCTTGGGTCATCAGCCTTTTTGCGTTACAATAATCGGCTCGATTTTTGTTTGCATGATATAAATTTCATACAAATTAAAAATAAAGATAACAATCAAACGCTTACCAATATTTTTCAATGTTAAAAAATATTGTTAAGCGTTTTAATACCACTAAAAATTGCAGCATTTGTAAAGAGTGGTGGCCATATCGGCCTGCGTAATTCCTTCTGAGCCCGTTCTGCAGGCGGGCTTGGTTTACTTTCCGAGGACTCCAGATGGCATACTCATATACCGAAAAGAAACGGATCCGTAAGAATTTTGGTAAATTGCCCCAAGTCATGGAAGCACCGTACCTGTTGGCGATTCAAGTCGACTCGTACCGTACTTTCTTGCAAGATGGCAAATCTCCAAAAAACCGCGAAGATATCGGTCTCCAAGCCGCATTTCGTTCAGTTTTTCCTATAGAAAGTTATTCTGGCAATGCTGCTTTAGAATTTGTTGAGTATAGTCTTGGTAAACCAGAGTTTGATGTGCGCGAATGTATTCTTCGCGGCTCAACTTATGCGGCACCAATGCGCGTTAAAATTCGTTTGATCTTGAAAGATCGTGAAACGAAATCAATCAAAGACGTACGTGAACAAGAAGTCTATATGGGCGAAATGCCATTGATGACGGATAACGGTACTTTTGTGATCAACGGTACCGAGCGTGTAATCGTATCGCAATTACACCGTTCACCAGGCGTATTCTTTGACCATGACAAAGGTAAGACTCACTCAAGCGGTAAAGTGCTGTATTCAGCGCGTATTATTCCTTACCGTGGTTCATGGTTAGACTTTGAATTTGATGCCAAAGATTTAGTCTATGTACGTATCGACCGTCGTCGTAAATTACTGGCGACTGTGGTTCTGCGTGCCCTGAACTATAACAACGAACAGATTCTTGACCTGTTCTACGAAAAAGTTCCTGTTTACCTGGATATGGGTAGCTATCAGATCGACTTGATTCCAGAACGTCTGCGTGGCGAAATGGCACAATTCGATATCACTGATGCTGATGGTAAAGTCATTGTTGAACAAGGTAAGCGTATCAACGCACGTCATGTTCGTCAAATGGAAGCCTCTGGTCTGACCAAACTGTCAGTGCCGGATGAATACCTGTATGAGCGCATTACTGCCGAAGACATCGTGCTGAAAGATGGCGATGTGATTCCGGCCAACACACTGTTAAGCCATGAAGTGATGGTGAAGCTGGCTGAAGGCGGCGTGAAGCAGTTCAATATCCTGTTCACCAACGACATCGACTGCGGTTCATTCATTGCAGATACGCTACGTGCCGATACGACTACTGGTCGTGAAGAAGCACTGGTTGAAATCTACAAAGTGATGCGTCCAGGCGAGCCACCAACCAAAGAAGCAGCTGAGAACCTGTTTAACAACCTGTTCTTCTCTTCTGAGCGTTATGACCTGTCTCCAGTCGGCCGTATGAAGTTCAACCGTCGTCTGGGTCGTCCTTATGAAGTCGGTACTGACCAGAAGTCGCGCGAAGTTGAAGGCATCCTGTCCAACGAAGACATCACGGATGTACTGAAAACATTGGTTGAAATCCGTAACGGTAAAGGTGAAGTCGACGATATCGACCACTTGGGTAACCGTCGTGTTCGTTCAGTGGGCGAAATGACTGAGAACCAGTTCCGTGTCGGTCTGGTACGTGTTGAGCGTGCTGTAAAAGAGCGTCTATCTCAAGCTGAAACTGACAATCTGTCTCCGCAAGATCTGATCAATGCGAAGCCAGTGGCTGCAGCCATCAAAGAATTCTTTGGTTCAAGCCAGTTGTCTCAGTTTATGGACCAGAACAACCCGTTGTCTGAAATCACGCACAAACGTCGTGTATCGGCGCTTGGTCCTGGTGGTTTGACCCGTGAACGCGCAGGCTTCGAAGTGCGTGACGTACACCAGACTCACTATGGTCGTGTGTGTCCAATTGAAACGCCTGAAGGTCCAAACATTGGTTTAATCAACTCTCTGTCTGTTTATGCCAAAGCCAACAGCTTTGGTTTCCTGGAAACACCATACCGTAAAGTGGTTGATGGTCGTGTAACAGACGAAGTTGAATATCTGTCTGCGATTGAAGAAGTGGGTACTGTGATTGCACAGGCCGACTCGGTTGTAGATCAGGACGGCAACCTGACTGAAGAATTCGTTTCTGTACGTCACCACGGTGAATTCGTACGTATGTCACCTGAAAAAGTGACCCATATGGACGTATCTGCTCAGCAGGTGGTTTCTGTTGCAGCATCGCTGATTCCATTCCTTGAACACGATGACGCCAACCGTGCATTGATGGGTTCCAACATGCAACGTCAGGCCGTACCTACATTAATCGCGGACAAACCGCTGGTTGGTACCGGTATGGAAGCCAACGTGGCACGTGACTCCGGTGTGTGTGTGGTTGCAGGCCGTGGTGGTGTGATCGAGTTTGTTGATGCATCACGTATCGTAATTCGCGTGAATGAAGATGAAATGATCGCGGGTGAAGCAGGTGTAGATATCTACAACCTGATCAAATACACGCGTTCAAACCAGAACACCTGTATCAACCAGAACGTTGTGGTACGTCTGGGTGATAAAGTTGCACGTGGTGACATCCTGGCGGATGGTCCATCGACAGATGGCGGTGAACTGGCACTGGGTCAAAACATGCGCGTGGCGTTCATGACCTGGAATGGTTACAACTACGAAGACTCGATCTTGCTTTCTGAGCGTGTACTTCAAGAAGACCGTTTAACGTCGATTCACATTCAGGAACTGTCATGTGTTGCACGTGATACCAAACTGGGTGCTGAAGAAATCACGGCTGATATTCCAAACGTCGGTGAAGCTGCGCTGTCTAAACTGGACGAATCAGGTATTGTTTACATCGGTGCAGAAGTGACTGCCGGTGACATCCTGGTGGGTAAAGTTACGCCAAAAGGTGAAACCCAGTTGACGCCTGAAGAAAAACTGCTTCGTGCCATCTTCGGTGAAAAAGCAGCGGACGTAAAAGACTCCTCTTTACGTGTTCCATCGGGCACCAAAGGTACAGTCATCGACGTTCAGGTCTTTACCCGTGATGGTCTGGAAAAAGACGAACGTGCACTGGCGATTGAGAAAGCGCAGCTTGATGCATACCGTAAAGACTTGAAAGAAGAATACAAAATCTTCGAAGAAGCAGCACGTGAACGTATTGTTCGTCTGTTAAAAGGTCAGGAATCGAATGGCGGTGGCGGCACTAAACGTGGCGACAAACTGTCTGAAGATATGCTGTCGGGTCTTGAACTGGTTGATCTGCTTGAAATCCAGCCAAGTGACGAAGCGATTGCGGAACGTTTAACGCAAATTCAAACCTTCCTGAAAGAGAAAAGCTTTGAAATTGACGAGAAATTCGCTGAGAAGAAACGCAAACTGTCTACAGGTGACGAACTGACCACTGGCGTACTGAAAGTGGTTAAAGTTTACCTTGCAGTGAAACGTCGTATCCAGCCGGGTGATAAGATGGCGGGTCGTCACGGTAACAAGGGTGTTGTATCCAACATTCTGCCAGTTGAAGACATGCCATACGATGCCAACGGTGTACCAGTAGACGTGGTACTGAACCCGCTTGGTGTACCATCGCGTATGAACGTGGGTCAGATTCTAGAAACGCACTTAGGTATGGCAGCCAAAGGTCTGGGTGATCAGATCGACAAGATGCTGAAAGAACAGCGCACCATTCTTGAACTGCGTGAATTCTTAGACAAGATTTACAACAAGGTGGGTGGCGAGCAAGAAGATCTTGACAGCCTGACGGATGATGAAATCTTGGCGCTTTCTGGCAACCTGCGTGCTGGTGTTCCATTGGCAACACCTGTATTTGACGGTGCTGAAGAAGGTCAGATCAAAGACTTGCTTGAACTTGCGGGTCTGTCACGTACCGGTCAAACCGTATTGTATGATGGCCGTACGGGTGAGCGTTTCGACCGTCCTGTCACTGTTGGTTACATGTACATGCTGAAACTGAACCACTTGGTTGATGACAAGATGCATGCGCGTTCAACTGGTTCTTACTCATTAGTAACACAGCAGCCGCTGGGTGGTAAGGCACAATTCGGTGGTCAGCGTTTCGGTGAGATGGAAGTCTGGGCACTGGAAGCATACGGTGCAGCTTATACGCTTCAAGAAATGCTCACTGTGAAGTCGGATGACGTTGAAGGCCGTACCCGCATCTATAAGAATATTGTAGATGGCAACCATTATATGGATCCGGGCATGCCTGAATCGTTCAACGTATTGACCAAAGAGATCCGTTCTTTAGGTATCAACATTGAACTGAAAAATGGTGACTAAGAATCTCCATTAAATCTCCCCAAACCCCTCTTTATAAAAGAGGGGCTTCCCCCTTAACAAAGGGGGACTGAGGGAGATTAAAATTCAGTTAAAAAACAATATTTGTGACCCAGTCGGAAAGTGAAAATCTTACCGGCACACGGAGAAAAAAATTGAAAGACTTGCTCGATATCATGCGCAAAAAGACGGACTCAGACGGTCATGCTCCTGTAGAGTTTGACCGCATCCGTATTGGTCTTGCGTCACCAGAAATGATTAAGTCGTGGTCTCATGGTGAAGTTAAAAAGCCTGAAACCATTAACTACCGTACCTTCAAACCAGAACGTGACGGTTTGTTCTGTGCCAAAATCTTTGGTCCAGTCAAAGATTACGAATGCTTGTGTGGTAAATACAAGCGTATGAAATACAAAGGCGTCATCTGTGAAAAATGTGGCGTTGAAGTAACAACTGCAAAAGTTCGTCGTGAACGTATGGGTCACATTGAGCTTGCTTCTCCAGTAGCACACATCTGGTTCTTAAAATCACTGCCGAGCCGTATCGGTCTGTTATTAGACATGACCTTACGTGATATCGAACGTGTTCTGTATTTCGAATCTTATGTGGTGACTGACCCAGGTATGACTCCGTTTGAGAAATACCAGCTTCTGAACGATGAAGAATACTTCAATGCGTTGGAAGAGCACGGTGATGAATTCACAGCGAAAATGGGTGCAGAAGCGGTTCAGGATCTGTTAAAAGACATCGATCTTGAAAACGAAATCTCACGCCTGCGTGAAGAAATTCCACAAACAACCTCTGAGACGAAACTGAAAAAAGCGTCTAAGCGTTTGAAATTGATGGAAGCGTTCAAAGAGTCGAACAACAAGCCAGAATGGATGGTAATGAATGTACTGCCAGTACTTCCACCAGACCTTCGTCCGCTGGTTCCGCTTGAAGGTGGCCGTTTCGCAACGTCTGACCTGAACGACCTTTATCGTCGTGTGATTAACCGTAACAACCGTTTGAAGCGTCTTCTTGACCTTGCAGCGCCAGACATCATCGTACGTAACGAAAAACGTATGTTACAAGAGTCTGTAGATGCATTGTTAGACAACGGTCGTCGTGGTCGTGCAATTACCGGTTCGAACAAACGTCCGCTGAAATCTTTGGCCGATATGATCAAAGGTAAGCAAGGTCGTTTCCGTCAGAACTTGTTGGGTAAACGTGTTGACTATTCAGGCCGTTCGGTGATTACCGTAGGTCCTACTTTACGTTTGCACCAATGTGGTCTTCCGAAGAAAATGGCGCTGGAACTGTTCAAGCCGTTCATCTTTGCGAAACTGCAAGCGTCTGGTCAAGCCACTACCATTAAAGCTGCGAAGAAAATGGTTGAGCGCGAGACGCCAGAAGTTTGGGACGTTCTTGCATCTGTGATTCGTCAGCATCCAGTGATGTTGAACCGTGCGCCAACCCTTCACCGTTTGGGTCTGCAAGCGTTTGAACCGATCCTGATTGAAGGTAAAGCGATCCGTCTGCACCCGCTCGTTTGTGCTGCGTTCAACGCCGACTTCGACGGTGACCAGATGGCGGTACACGTACCATTAACACTTGAAGCGCAATTAGAAGCGCGTGCGTTAATGATGTCGACCAACAACATTCTGTCTCCAGCCAACGGTGAGCCAATCATCGTACCGTCTCAGGACGTGGTCTTGGGTCTTTACTACATCACCCGTGATGCGGTAAATGCCAAAGGTGAAGGCATGGTGTTCGCGGATACGCATGAAGTTAACCGTGCCCTTGCAACCGGTCAGGTTGATCTGCATGCTCGCGTAAAAGCGCGTGTATACCAAACTGTGATCAATGACAACGGTGAGCGTGAGCAACAAACTATTGTTGTGGATACGACACCAGGTCGCTGCCTGCTGTGGGAAGTTGTGCCAGAAGGTTTAAGCTTCGAGCAAATTAACGTTGAGATGACCAAGAAAAACATCTCCAAGTTAATCAACTCTTGCTATCGTAAACTGGGCCTGAAAGATACGGTCATCTTTGCTGACCAATTAATGTACTTGGGCTTCCGTCAAGCGACGCGTTCAGGTGTATCGGTTGGTATGGAAGATATGGTTATTCCACCAAGCAAACAGGCGATCATTGATAAGGCAGAAGCTGAAGTTCGTGAAATCGAACAACAGTTCGAACAAGGTTTCGTCACTGCCGGTGAACGTTATAACAAAGTCGTCGATATCTGGGCACGTACCAACGACCAGGTGGCGAAAGCGATGATGGACAACTTGTCTTTCACTACTGTGAAAAACAAACAGGGTGAAGACGAGAAGCAGAAATCATTCAACTCCATCTACATGATGTCGGATTCTGGTGCCCGTGGTTCGGCAGCTCAGATTCGTCAGCTTGCAGGTATGCGTGGTCTGATGGCGAAGCCGGATGGCTCGATCATTGAAACGCCAATTAAGGCGAACTTCCGTGAAGGTTTGACCGTACTTCAGTACTTCATTTCAACGCACGGTGCGCGTAAAGGTTTGGCCGATACTGCACTGAAAACTGCGAACTCGGGTTACCTGACGCGTCGTCTGGTTGACGTTGCGCAAGACTTGGTCATCACTGAGCCAGATTGTGGCACCATGGCTGGTTTAGTCATGACACCATTCATTCAGGGCGGTGATGTGATCGAGAACCTGGGTACGCGAGTACTGGGTCGTGTGGTTGCTGAAGACGTGAAGAAAGCCGGTTCAGATGAAGTGATCCTGCCACGTAACACCTTAATTGACGAAAAACTTGCCAACTTCCTGGAAGAGCAAGGTGTCGACGAAGTGAAAGTACGTTCAGTCGTATCATGTGAATCGACCTTCGGTGTGTGTGCGAAATGTTATGGTCGTGACCTTGCACGCGGTCACTTGGTGAACCCGGGTGAATCTGTGGGTGTAATGGCGGCGCAATCAATTGGTGAGCCAGGTACACAGTTAACCATGCGTACCTTCCACGTGGGTGGTGCGGCAAGCCGAACTTCGGCTGCCAACAGCGTTCAAGTACGAAACAAAGGTACCGTACGTTTCCACAACGTGAAAACTGTACAACATGCCAAAGGTCACCTGGTATCGACCTCTCGTTCAGGTGAAATTGGTATTGCAGATGACTTAGGTCGTGAGCGCGAGCGCTATAAACTGCCTTACGGTGCGTCAATCTTGCTGAAAGATGGCGAAGCGGTAGAAGCAGGCGGTATCGTGGCGACTTGGGATCCGCATACCCATCCACTGGTAACCGAAGTTGCAGGTAAAGTACGTTTCAGCCAGATCGCTGATGGCGTAACCGTAACCTCGAAAACAGATGATGCAACCGGTATGTCAACCATCGAAATCTTGCCGGTGACTTCACGTCCTGCGTCAGGTAAAGATTTACGTCCTGCTGTTGTGTTAGACACCGTGGACGGTGGTGAACAGTTCTACTTCCTGCCACAAAACACTATTCTTTCGGTTCGCGATGGCGAAACCATTGGTGTTGGTGACGTTATTGGTCGTGTACCACAAGAATCTTCACGTACCCGTGATATTACCGGTGGTCTGCCGCGTGTTGCTGACTTGTTCGAAGCACGTAAACCAAAAGAGCATGCGATTTTGGCAGAAGTGTCCGGTATCGTGAGCTTCGGTAAAGAGACCAAAGGTAAGAACCGTCTGGTGATTACACCGGATGATGGTTCAGAGATCTACGAAGAGCTGATTCCGAAATGGCGTACCATTAACGTGTTCGAAGGTGAGCATGTGAATCGTGGTGAAACCATTTCTGATGGTCCACAAAATCCGCATGACATCTTACGTCTGAAAGGTGAAGTGGCGTTGACCAACTACATCGTGAATGAAGTTCAGGACGTTTACCGTCTGCAAGGTGTAAAAATCAACGATAAGCATATTGAAGTTATCGTACGTCAAATGCTGCGTAAAGTTGAAATCACTGACGGTGGTGATACCAGCTTCATCAAAGGCGAACAGGTGGATTACATCCGCGTGGTTCAAGAAAACCAGGCTGTACTTGCACAGAACAAGTTCCCAGCGAAGTTTGATCGCCAGTTGATGGGTATTACCAAAGCATCGCTGTCGACGGATTCGTTCATCTCTGCTGCATCGTTCCAGGAAACCACACGTGTGTTAACTGAAGCGGCTGTAACCGGTAAAGAAGATGATCTACGTGGTCTGAAAGAAAACGTCGTTGTAGGTCGCTTGATCCCAGCGGGTACAGGTTTGGCTTACCACTTAGAGCGTCGTCGTCAGGAAGCAGAAGCTGCAGAATTTGAACTGCAAAATGACTTCTCTGATGTAGACCAAGCATTAAGTCAGGCATTTAACCAGGAATTCTAAGCTGGTGAAATGACAACCAAGAGACGCCTTCGGGCGTCTTTTTTTATGCCTGAAAAAAGGGTATCGCGCTGTACTTTGGCGTTAGATGGGCCGGGTTGCTGCTGCAAAGCGGGTGTTTTTACATAAATCCTCTATTGGTTACCAAGTTGGTAACATATTGCTCAGATTCGACCCATCAATATCGAATAAGCTAAAGCTATGACCAAAACAGGGGAAGAGCGATCATGAAAAAAGTTATCGGTGTTATGGCAGCCGCCACCTTATCTACCTTTATGCTGGCCGGCTGTGAAAGTATGTCTCCAAATGAACAGCGTATTGGTGCAGCGGCCTTAGGTGGTGCAATTGGTGGTGGTGTTGGTGGTAATGTCGGCGGTACTGCAGGTGCAGCCATTGGTGGTGGTGCCGGTGCAGCAGTGGGTAGTAAAACCCAGGATGGTTCAAACCGTAACGCGACCTATAGTGGTGTCGGCGGTGCAATTGGTTCTGCGGTAGGTAAAAGCATCTTCGGTGGTAGTACTGGTGCAGCGATTGGTGGTGCGATTGGTGGCGGTGCAGGTGCCGCGATTGAGCAGAACCGCTAAGTCTGGTTTAGACGATCTCACATAAAAAAAGCGCTTAAAGATAAGCGCTTTTTTATTTAGCCGGCAGCATGCGGCTTTTTGCGGCGGATGTATACCGTCTTTTCTACCTCGGCAATACGTACGCCGGCTTCATCAAAAATATTCAGGTGATAGTTGCGATACACCGGTGCGTAATTCTCGGCCAGTTCCCGAATGGTATCGACCTCCATGGCATTGAGACGGATATCGGCATAGACCATACTTCGACCGGGCGCTAAAAAGCGGATGGTCGCGGCTTTATCCCAGACAATATATTTTGAGCCAAGATGATGCATCAACAGCAGCATATAAAACGGATCGACCATGGCATACAGGCTACCGCCAAAATGTACCCCGACAATATTCTGGTTTTTACGTGTCAGTGGCATTTTGACACGAATGTGGTAATTGGCCAGATCCATTTTCTCGACCGCAATACCGGCGCCGCGATAGGGGGCATAGCGATTGATCAGGAATTTGGACAGGGTCGGAATTGTCTGTAGTTTTTTTAAAAGGCTCATAAGGGTCAATTATTTTTATTGCACTGATCTGCATACTAGAACAGAAACCGGCAGGTGGCATTGATTTGATTGACTGCGCTTGCCAATAAACAGCCAATACAAGAAATCACCCATAAACAGAACAGGATGTCATCATGCACGCTCATACGCAGTGGATTCATACCTCAGACCAGCAGCGCCTGTATGTCAAAAGCTGGGGCAATCCCGACAATCCGGCGCTGGTACTGGTTCATGGTTATCCCGACAATCAGGAAGTCTGGGAAGCTGTTATTGCCCAGCTGATTCAGGATTTTTATATTGTGACCTATGATGTGCGTGGGGCCGGTCAGTCTTCCATTCCGAAGCATATTCGTGATTATCGGCTGGCACGCCTGTCTGAAGATTTAGTGACCGTAGTGGATGCGGTGCTACCCAACCGGCCATTTCATTTGGCCGCGCATGATTGGGGTTCAATTCAGTCTTGGGAGTCGGTGACCGATGCCCGGTTTCGCCAGCGGATTCTCTCTTACAGCAGCATTTCCGGGCCTTGTCTAGATCATGCTGCATTCTGGATGCGTGCGCAGTTACAGCAGGGTAAGGCCAAATTCTTAAAACAGCTGGGCAAGTCCTGGTATATCGCTGTGTTTCAATTGCCCTTACTGGCACCGACGGTGTGGCAATACATGAGTGCAGAGCGCTGGGGCAAAATGCTACAGCAGCTGGAGCAAAGCCCGGGTCTGGCCTTAAACCCGAATATCCAGCAGGATGGTCAATATGGCGTCAATCTGTATCGGGCCAATTTTATCCCGCGTTTGCTTAAACCACGTCAGCGTGTGGCGATTTGTCCGGTACAGGCCGTGGTACTGACCGAAGACCGCTTTGTCAGTCCGGAGCTGATTGATGAAGTGCCGAACTGGGCAGCAGACTTCCAGCGAGTGGAGATTGCGGCCAATCACTGGGCAATTTTAAGCCAGCCGGAGCGGATTGCTCAACATCTTCGGGATTTTGCATTTTCAAAATCAGGCAGTTAATTTGACTGTTACTGGCAAGGTCAAGACAAATATCGAACAGCGCAACAACAGCAGCTAAATAGCGATCAATCTCTGATAAAATAGCGTTTTTTCTCGATCCGTCTTTTCTTATGTTTGCAATTCTTGCCGCCATCGCAGTCATGTTCGGGCTGTCGTTGGCACGTGTTCCTGTTGTTTTTGCACTGGTCATTGGTGCCGTTACGGGTGGTTTGCTGGCTGGTTTGGGCCTGCAAGGTACTTTAGAGGCGTTTAATAATGGCCTGGGCGGTGGTGCTAAAATTGCTTTGGCCTACGGTATTTTAGGTGCTTTTGCACTGGCTCTGGCGCGTTCAGGTTTACCTGATTTATTGGCCTATAAAATGATTCACACCTTAAAGGGTGAGGCCGATCTGAAAGCGCAAAACCGGGTCAAATACTTTATTTTCCTGGTGGTGGCCATTGCCGCGGTATTCTCCCAGAACGTGATTCCGGTACATATTGCCTTTATTCCGGTATTGATTCCGCCATTGTTGATGGTATTTAACCACCTGAAACTGGACCGTCGTCTGGTGGCCTGTTTATTGACCTTTGGTCTGGTGGCCACCTATATGCTGGTGCCGGTCGGATTTGGCGCCATCTTCCTGAATGATATTCTGGGCCATAATATTAATACCTTTGGCAAGCCGTATGGATTTGAGATCAGCTATGACCAGATTCCAACAGCGATGGCCATTCCGGTATTCGGGATGTTTGTCGGTTTGCTGATCGCGGTGTTTTTCTCATACCGTAAGCCACGTGAATATAAAGACGTGCATATTGAAGAGCAGCAAAGCATTTCGGCTGAAATGGGTGTGGCACAAAAATCAGGTCAACCTGAAGTGGCGACGTTCACCATCTGGATGGCAGTCATTGCGATTCTGGTAACCCTTGGCGTGCAGCTGTATTCAGATTCGATGATTCTGGCCGGTCTGGTTGGTGTAGCGATTCTGAGCTGTGCCGGGATCTTTAAGTGGAAAGAAGCGGACGATGTTATTATTACCGGTATGCGGATGATGGCACTGGTTGGCTTTATTATGATTGCTGCGCAAGGTTTTGCTGCCGTGATTGAGGCAACAGGACAGGTTTCTGCACTGGTTGAAGCGTCGGTTGACTGGATTGGTAATAGCCAGGCACTTGCAGCCTTTTTAATGTTGTTGATTGGTTTGCTGATTACTCTGGGTATCGGTTCATCATTCTCTACCATTCCGATTCTGGCGATTATTTATGTACCGCTCTGTATTCAATTTGGTTTTAGTCCTGCAGCAACTATTGCGATCATTGGGACTGCGGCTGCACTGGGCGATGCCGGTTCACCTGCTTCGGATTCGACCTTGGGGCCAACCTCAGGCCTGAATATGGATGGTCAGCATGACCATATGAAAGACAGTGTGGTACCGACCTTTATTCACTTTAATATCCCGCTGATGATTTTTGGCTGGATTGCCGCCATGGTGCTTTAACCTGAAATATCCCGGGAATAAAATCCCGGGATTTTTTTTGAATCATAGATGTATTTATAATAAATCTTATAATCATTTTGATAATATAATAATAGATGTATTTAAAATATATATTATAAAGTTTTTAAAATAAACCTGAGTATTTTAATCTGAATAATATTATTTAATCTTGATAAAACAGGTTGGTATTTAAAACCAAGCTGCGTGGTTGGTTAAAATAAATTAATTTAATAATCAATGGTTTAAAAATAATATAAAATTATTATATTGGGTAAGTGTTGCATATTAATTTCTAACGTGTTTATTATTAATTAATGTTTAATTTTTGAATAAATAATCTTCCAGTGGGGTATTAAAATGTTAAAGCAAATTACACTCGTTGCATTAATGGGTCTTTCTGCTTCTGCGATGGCAGGCCAATGGCAAGTCAAGCTGGGCGGTTCGGTTGTTGCGCCAACGCAAGATACTTTTGTGGATGGATTGGGTACCTTTGAAGCTGATCATGAATATGCATTTACCCCGTCGGTTGAATATTTCTTTAATGACAATATTTCGACAGAACTGCTTTTAGCTGCACCAATCAACCATGATGTTCAGTTAGCGGGTACAGATGTGGTACGTATTAAACATTTACCACCAACGCTGACGGCAAAATACCATTTTAAAAACAGCACTGGTTTCACGCCGTATATTGGTGTTGGTGGTACCGCGTTTGTAGCATGGGATGAAGAAACAAAAGGTGCGCTAACTGGTTTAGATGTAAAAGTAAAAGAAGATTTTGGTTTTGCCGGCCAGATTGGTTTTAATTTCCAGCCAGCAGATGCCAAGAACTGGGGCGTATTCTTTGATGCACGTTATGCGCAGCTTAGCCCAGAAGTAACTGCTAAGACGGCTGCAGGTGATACAGCAGCTAAATTTGATCTGGATATTGATCCAATGGTGTACACCATCGGTTATAGCTACAAATTCTAATTATAAAAAAGTACCAATAATAAAATTCAGCGTAGCCCCATCCTGATGATGGGGCCTTTTTATTGCAAAATGATAACAATAGAACAAAATCAGAATATTGAGTTAAGTATTCGTTTTCATTTAATTTGTAGTGAATGAAATGAAAGAAATGAAAAAAGTGAGAAGATCAAATATGAATAGAAATACAACCTTTGCCTTGGTCTTCGCCAGTTTGATCAGCCTGCCTGCCGCTGCAGCCAGCTTTAATTGTGAACGTGCTCAAACCCCAACCGAACATGCCATTTGTGAACATCGTAATGTTAATGATGCTGATGTGAAAATGGCTACCACCTATAAAATTATTAACCGTCTGGTACCGATGGGGACACGTTCGGCCATACGGGATGAACAGGTGCGCTGGCTGGCCCTGCGTGACCGCTGTGGCCAGTCGATTGAATGTCTGGCTCAGGTTTACCAGATGCGTCAGCAAAAGCTGGAGCAGTATATGCAGCGGGTCTATCAGCAGGGCCCATTTTAATATTTTTTTGTTTTCCTATTGAAAAATTGTCGCCTCACTCCAATTCATAAGGCATTCCAATACAACAATGCTGTCAATTTAAGGAGTGATGAATGAGCGAACAAAGCGCACAAAAACACAGTTTCCAGGCTGAAGTGGCTCAGCTTTTACATTTGGTGACGCATTCTCTTTATTCCAACCCTGAAATTTTTCTGCGTGAACTGATTTCTAACGCCTCTGATGCCTGCGATAAATTGCGTTTCGAAGGCATCAACCATCCTGAATATTATGAAAATGATCCGGACCTGCGCGTGCGTGTGCGTCTGGATGCAGAGAACCATACCCTGACCATTTCCGATAACGGTATTGGCTTAAGCCAGCAGGAAGCGATTGATAACCTGGGCACCATTGCCAAATCGGGCACCAAAGACTTTATGTCCAAGCTGACCGGTGATCAAAAAGCCGATGCCCAGCTGATTGGCCAGTTTGGGGTGGGTTTCTACTCCGGTTTTATTGTGGCCGATAAAATTACCGTAGAATCACGCCGTGCCGGTCTGGACGCATCGGAAGGTGTACGCTGGATCAGCGGTGGCACCGGTGAATTTGAAGTCGAGCAAATCAACAAGGAAGGTCGTGGTACCGACATCATCCTGCATTTACGTGAAGATGCGCTGGACTATCTGCAAAGCTATAAAGTGAAGCAGATTATCAATAAATATTCTGATCACATCAGCCTGCCCATTCAAATGCAAAAAGAAGTCTGGCAGGAAGAGGAAGTAGCGGAAGGTGAACAGCCAAAAGGCGGCCAGTATGTGAAAACTGATGAATGGGAAGCGATTAACTCGGCCAGTGCTTTATGGACCCGCAGTAAAAACGAGATTAGCGAAGAACAGTATATCGAGTTTTATAAAAACCTGAGCCATGATTTTGAGGCACCGCTGGCCTGGTCGCATAACCGTGTCGAAGGCAGCACCGAATATACCCAGTTGCTGTATATTCCGCCAAAAGCACCACATGATATTTTTACCCGCGAAGCCAAAGCTGGCATCAAGCTGTATGTCAAACGCGTATTTATTATGGATGATGCTGACAACCTGATTCCAAACTATTTGCGTTTTGTACAGGGTGTGGTGGATAGCGCCGATTTACCACTGAACGTCAGCCGTGAACTGCTACAGGAAAGCCGCGACGTGAAAACTATCCGTGAAGGTAACGCACGCCGTGTGCTGACCATGCTGGATGGTCTGGCCAAATCTGAAGATGAAAAAGACCAGAACAACTTCAAGACTTTCTATCGTGAATTTGGTTCGGTCTTAAAAGAAGGCCTGGGCGAAGACTTTGGTAACCGTGAGCGTATCCTGAAATTATTACGCTATGCGACCTCCACCCAGGATGAGGTCAGTACCTCACTGGCAGATTACAAAGCGCGGATGCAGGACGGCCAGAAAGCCATTTACTATGTAACCGCAGATAGCCTGACCGCGGCCAAGAACTCGCCGCAGCTGGAGCTGTTCAAGAAAAAAGGCATTGAAGTCCTGCTGATGACTGAACGTGTTGATGAATGGGCCATGAACTTCGTACATGAGTTTGATGGTACACCGCTGCAAAACGTGTCTAAAGGTGCGGTCGATTTGGGCGATCTGCAAGATGCTGAAGAGAAGAAGGCACTGGAACAGGCGGCAGAGCAGTTTAAGCCAGTGGTGGAGCAGCTGTCTGAATCACTGAAAGATAAAACCAAAGAAGTGCGCGTGACCACACGATTGGTTGATTCTCCGGCCTGTCTGGTTACGGCTGATGGGGAATTGTCGCCACAGCTGATCCGGATGCTGAAAGATGCCGGTCAGCCGGTGCCAGAAATGAAGCCGATTCTGGAAATTAACCCGCAGCATCCACTGGTGCAAAAACTGCAAGGTTCGGCTCAGTTTGATGATCTGGCCAATGTGATTTTTGATCAGGCCCTGATTGCAGAAGGGGGACTGCCAGAAAATCCGGCAGAGTACCTGAAACGGATCAACAGCTTATTATTGAAATAAGCCCATCAAAAAACCTCCTGCGGGAGGTTTTTTAATGCACGATTATATTGTTGACGGCTTTAGAACAGGGCTTCTAAACGCAGCAAGACACTCGGGTAATGGCTGCGGTCTTCACGGTCATCATTATAGTAATTCAGGTCGCCCTGCACAAAAAACCATTCACGCAAGAACGGCTGACGCCAGGACACAAACGGTCCCCAGCTGTTCAGGCGTAAATCATCATTATGATAATAACCGCCGGTGTAGAGTCCGTAGTTAAAACGGTTGCCGTGGAAGAACTGGTGCTGTCTAAAGCTGTAATTGTCCCATCTGAGGTCATCATCCTGTTCATCGGCATAGGTCAGGCTAAACTGGTTGCTTAAAAACGGATGATCAGGCCGGGCATGAATAAGTTCCAGGTTGGTTCTTAAATAGTTTTCACTGTCGAGACCGTAACGGTAAATCTGCTCGGCATGAAAGGAAAAATCATTGACCAGTTCCCAGTCCTTGGCAATTTTTAAACGGGCATAAATATCATCGCCAGAACGCACCCCGAGGTCGGCATCAGTTTCAAAGGGTAAGCGTTCAGTGAAGTCAGACCAGCGTAAGGCCAGAGAGCTGTTGTCTTCACGTGCCCGTCGGCCATCCAGGGTTTTGTCCGGGCTGTTGCTGGGGTTTTCATTGGTAATGGCAACACTATTTTGCAGTTCGTTATCCAGTGAGTCATCACCAAAGACCAGACTTAATTTGCGTTCCAGCGTCGGCAGTTTAATCCGGCCACGTACCCGCGGTTTAATATCGTAGTCATCATATTTGTTCCAGCGACTGTCGACCAGAATACGCAAGGTCGCAGAGGCGGGTTCTTCGGGGCTGGTTTCTCCAAACCAGTTATCAATTTTATGTGCGGTATTGTCTGCCCAGTGGCGAATCTGTTTCTGGCGCCGGTCTACCCAGCTTTGTTCTTCGGTTTCATGCGTGGGCGGCACAATCGGTTCATTCGACTGTTCCGGCAAAATGGTCGGGGTGGCATCAATCAGCCGCGGCAGGGTATAGAAAAAACCATTACCCGCCTCAGTTTCGGGCACCAGTGGCACCTCATAACCTGGTGGTGCGGTCTGCGGTTCTGTCTCCAGGTTGGTATTGTTGTCTGCAACCGTATATCCACTGCCTAACAGGCAAAATAATAATAATGATGGCGCTATAAAATGTACTTTTCTTGGCATTATTTACTGATCTTTAAGCTCTTTTTGCTAGTGTTGAAAATCTTCAGGCGAAAAGCAAGATGCAGCTACAAAAACATAAACATTAACTGGCGGTGAGCCGTTGAATGGCCTGAACCAGACGTAAAGGGTCGACCGGCGCAGGCAGGTGATTCAAGACTTTTTGAATGATTTGCCAGCTCACGCCCTGCTGACGATCGAGCAGAATATAGGGATAGGCCGGTTCGGTACGCGCCAGTTGTAAACGCTGCTGGCCATGAATCAGGCGAATTTTTTGTCGCTCTTTTAATAAAATCAGCGGGGTGGCCAGCGTGGCTGCTGTTTCCTCAAACTGGATAAATTTCTGGGTATGAATCAGGTGCAGCGGAATAAACGGATAATAATCTTCTTTGTGCCAGATCATCTGCTCGGCATGTTGATAGCACTGAAACAGACTGTCCAGCGCAAACAGCTGGCTTTCCAGTACAGCGCTGTCTATTTCACGAATTGCGGCAATTTCATGTTCATGCTGCTGGCTAAAGGCGTGGGCAAAACGGGTGGCTTGCATGGCATCCAAGGCGCCAAACAAGACCAGATATTTAATAAAACGACCTTGGGCATTGATCTGCTCGGCCACATAACCGGGGCGCTTGAGCAGAGCTGCTTGCTCTGCATCATGAACCAGCACATCGGCATACTGCATCACTTCAGGCCGGGCTGGTAAAAATACCCGGCACAGTTTTTCCGCCGGCAGATGGTCCAGGGGTAATTCGGAAATCGGGCAGCTGAGCTGATTGAGCAGCAGATGACGGGCGCTAGACTCTGCTTCGGGTACGGAATCTGCTTGCTGTTCAGGCTGAACAGGTGCGGCTTTGGTAGGCTTGAACTGCTGAGCTGCTGCTTCAGGTTCTATCGCTACAGATGAACGTGCTGCGACGGTATGCTGAAAGGCCTGCGTTGCGGCATAGTTTTGCTGGTTAAGTAATTCCAGATCGGTGTGCAGACTGCGATACTGATGCTGCTGTTGCAACATCCAGCGATAGACCTGTTCCAGATTGCCCCAGTCACTGAGCAGGGCAGTACGTGCGGGTGCCGGAATCAGCCAGATTTGCCAGCCGGAGGCGGGCTGATACAAGATGGCCCAACCTGAATCGGGCTGGGCATATAAGGCCTGTTCTAGCGCCTCGACCTGCTGAAACACGCCCCGAAAAGAACGTGCATAAATGGTGTCACGCGCAAATTCTTCGGCAGAACGTTCCGGCTGCACCTGTGTCTTATAGGCCAGAATCTGCTTTTTAAACAGAGGCTGGTCGCATTCAACAAAAATACTTTTAATCCGGCTTTTGGCCTTGGCGGTTTCATACAGACTCAAGGAACGGCGCTCCAGCGCGCCCGTTAGGTCGTGCAGTTCTTTAATCAGCCGGGATTTTTCTAAAGTATTCATGGTGGAAACTTAAACCAGTTGTTGTGCTTTTTCCAGATAACTGGCCAGGACAATATTCAGGGCCAGTTCAACCAATTTGTATTCGGCAGAATGCGGCTGTGAATAATGTTCCGCCAGCGCCACCAGATTTTCTACATTAATCTCTTGTGGAGAAATTTTTCTCTGAATCAGGGCTTGAAGTTCGTGCATTGCTCTCTCATCAACCTGGACTTAAATAATTGTTTTGGATCACTTTGATTATAGGTATTTCACTAAAAATTACATGAAAAAAAATGTCAGCTTTTGTGGATTTTTAGGCATTTATGACAGAAATTGGGATTTCAATATAAGAAATATTAAAAAATTTTTTAGATAAATTTCAGTTAAATCAGAGAATAAACAGATCATGCTGCCGAATTGACAAAAAATGTCAGTCTCAAATTGTCCGGTCGGATCAGGTGCAAGGCACAGAATGGCCCCAAACTGCAATAAAAAAAGCAGACCTGAGGTCTGCTTGTATTTAAAGAAGTGCTTAAGCTTCTTTGTTCTGTTCAGCGCTTGCAGGCTGATCATTGCTCACGGTTTCAGTGTGGGCTTTTTCAGTCGGGAAGCTTGGTACATAAACCATTTCTGCTGATACATTGGCTGCATACAGGGTGACCATAAACAGGCCAAGCGCTTTTAAAACGTTCATCAATCTTACCTTCACAAAAAAAGGATGACTTGGGAGAAAAGTCATCGTGGGAGAGTGTATTCAAACAACGGCTATGATAGCGCGTTGTGATTGAGAGAAAATGATCATATCGGCAAGTTTAAGACTTTTTGTTAAAAAATAACATTTAAAAACAATAAATTAGAATAATTGCTCTAATCATTTAGCTACAAGATTTAAATTAATGATGATTTTTACAAGAACGAGATCATCCTGTTTTAAGATGAAAAAATCTCCAGATTTTTTGCCCCATCCACGCGTCATCTCTGTACAAATCCCTTGATCTGTATAGAGATGTAAGTTTTTGACGCGGTATGGTTAAGCGCTCTTTTATTGTCTATTTTTTATTCTAAGATGAACGTTTATACCAACACTGAGGGATCAATCATGGCGATTGCAAAAGTAGTAGAAGTGAATGCCAGCAGTAATAAAAGTTTTGAAGATGCCATTCAAAGCGGCATTGCCAAAGTCGGTGAAACAGTCAAAAACCTGCAGGGTGCCTGGATTAATGAACAGAAAGTGGTGATTAAGGACAATAAGATTACCGAGTATCGGGTTAATTTAAAAATCAGTTTCCTGGTGGAATAAAGTACATAGAAAAAAATCCCCGTAAGGGGATTTTTTATGGCAGCGATGCTTAAGGATGTAACTACTTATTGTTCCGGTACATCGCACTGGTCATCCTGACATTGCGCGCCGTTGTCTGTAGGTGTTTCCAAAGCTTTTTTCAGCACCTGTTCAAACACTTCCCGTGGCTGGGCACCGGCTAAAGCAACGCGCTGGTCAAATACAAAAAAGGGTACGCCCGTCACTTTAAGCTGATCACGTGCTACATCCTGATCAAATTTCACAAAATCGGCATAGGCATCAGAATCGAGCACATCATCGACTTCCACCGGGTTTAAACCGATACGTGCAGCGACATCTTCCAGCGTTTCGCGTTCGCCAATGGCCAGACCTTGGGTCATATAGCTGTAGAAAAAAGCCTCTTTGGCGTCATTGCCCAAGCCTTTGCTTTGCGCCAGATGAATCAGACGGTGGGCATTCAAGGTATTGCCGGAATTGGCCTGTTCCCAGTTAAACTGGATGCCTTCTTCAGCAGCCATGCTGGCAATATTGCGCTGCATGTCTTCTACTTCTGCCAAGGTACGGCCATATTTTTGTGCCAGACGTTCAGAGTTGGAAATTTCCTGACGTTCCGGTGCCTCCGGGTCAAGCTGGAAGCTGTGCCAGTGCACCTCAAGTTCTACGCCGACCTGTGCTGCCGCGGCTTCAAGACGTTTTTTGCCGATATAACAGAAAGGGCAGACCACATCGGACCAGATATCTACACGCATGAATATTCTCTTTGCATTGTTTTCAACTATTGATGGGGATGATTTGCCTGAATTAAAGCCGAGATGGGTACTTTGCCGCCAGCAAACCGTATTTTTCATCCTCATCACTTTATATTTTTTGAAAATGAGCTAAACAATAAAAAATTAGCTGAATAAAATAAATCACTTAAGTCATTTTTATTGTTTGATCTTTTGTGTGCTTTGTTGAATAATTTTGTCTAAAAAACAGGCGATACAACAACAAAGCGTTATGATAACGAGAAATACAACAAGAGGACAGGATATGCGACGTATAGTGTGGATCATCGTCCTCGTGACCTGTGCCGTGTTTGGATTGATGTTTTATCAATATCAGGCACAACAAAAAGAACTGACCCAATTACACGAATATCAGAACGTACTGTATGACAAGGCCGAGCAGATTTATATACAGGCGCAGGATTGGTCGACCCCGATTCAGGTTGATCCGTCCGATCCGCGTTTAAGCGGTGATTATGCCCTGATGGCTGAATTTGTGATTAGCCATCTGGTGCAAAGTGCCGAAGCGCGTAACAGCTATTTACGCGAACTGAAAGCGTTGCAATGGGATCAGTTTCTGGATATTAAACGCCTGAATGAAGATAAAAAACAGGACTATGCCGAAACCGAAGCCATGCTGTCACAGGTCAAGGCTATGATGGAGCTATATCAGGAGCATCTGACTGAACATGAAGCACAGGCGCTGGCCCAAATTGAAGAATTACCGATTAAATCGCATCTACGCCGTCAGTTAAGTGAATCTCTGCTGGAAAGCCGCCAGAATGATGAAGGCACAGTGCTGTTTGAGCTGGAAAAACAGAGCCTGAGTCAGGCCTATGTGCTGCTTGGGATTCTAAAAAATAATCGCTGGGAAATGAAAAACAACCTGTTTATGTTCTATGAAGATGCAGGCCTGAAACAGTTTAATCAGGCCTATCAGGACATGCTCAAGCTGAATCAGCAAATGCAGGAGATTACCCAGGCGCATCAGCAGGCATTGGCTGAAAAACTGTAAGTAACAGCTCAACTTCTTACACCTGTTTTAAGCCAAAGCTTAATACTGCCCCAATACCGTGATGGGGCAGTATCGGTAGATGTAAGGTGTATCCTTAATGATCATAGAGTCACGGGCTCAGGACATATTTTAGTACTGCTGCTGGCCGCGATGGCTGTGAAAATGCACTGTGAGTGTACAGCCTCTAGCGCTTTTTAAGGGTGTGGATGGCTACGAGTTATATACATGGACAGCATCGTGCGTGATCCATTTAAAAAGAGGAAAAGAATAAAATTATGAATGAAAAAATATTGGTATAAGTAATTGATAAAATTCTAAAATTTAAGAAATTATCTTTCTATTCTTCCTTGTTTTTAACTAGTTCATCTCCTCCTCATGTTGGTGCCGATTTACCAGCAAAATCCGGCAGATTTTTTTTTAAAATGGCATAGTAATTGCTCCAATCCCGCAGGAATAGCGCTTGTCTGCAACATGCAGGCAAGGGCCAGTATATTTTTAAAAGATGGCTTCAGAGAAAAGCATCACTGAGCTGCGGCGTGGGGCTACATATGACAACGAGCAAACAGAATATTTCGCCCGAAGATGAATTTTTAGGGGCAGGAAAAAGCCTGACTTATGGCTTACAGCATGTATTAACCATGTATGGCGGTATTGTGGCACCGCCGTTAATTGTCGGCACAGCGGCCGGTTTAACTGCTGCGCAAATTGGGATTTTGATTACTGCCTCATTATTTATGGGCGGACTGGCGACCCTGTTACAAACCTTAGGCGTGAAATATTTCGGGGCACGCTTGCCACTGGTACAAGGCGTGTCCTTTGCCGGCGTGGCCACCATGGTCGGTATTGCCACCACGGGTGGCGGTTTTAATGCCATTCTGGGCGCGGTGATTGCCTCCTCCTTAATCGGGTTATTGCTGGCACCTTTCTTTGCCAAGATTATCCGTTTCTTTCCACCGGTGGTGACCGGCTGTGTGATTACCATCATCGGCCTGTCTTTATTGCCGGTGGCCGTGCGCTGGATTATGGGTGGTAATAGCAATGCACCTGACTGGGGTTCTATGCAGAATATTGGTCTGGCCGCCATGACCTTGGGGATTTTGCTGCTTTTAAGCCGTTTTGGTTCTGAAACCATTCGCCGTACCGGAATTTTACTGGCAATTCTGATCGGTTCGATTCTGGCCTATGCGCTGGGTTTTGGAGATTTTTCCAAAGTGGGTGAGGGCGCCTGGTTTGCCTTTCCTGACTTTTTGGCTTTTGGTGCACCGACTTTTAACCTGTCCGCAATTCTGTCCATGACCATTGTGATGGTGGTGGTGTTAACTGAAACCACGGCCGATATTATTGCGGTGGGAGATATTGTCGGTGCCAAAGTCGATGACAAGCGTATTGCCAATGGCTTGCGCGCCGATATGATTTCCTCAGCAGTAGCGCCCTTCTTTGGCACCTTTATGCAAAGTGCCTTTGCCCAGAACGTGGGACTGGTGGCGATTACCGGTGTGAAAAGCCGCTTTGTGGTAGCTGCCGGTGGCCTGATTCTGGTGATTTTGGGCCTGCTACCGATTATGGGCCGTATTATTGCTTCCATTCCTACGCCGGTATTAGGCGGCGCTGGTCTGGTCCTATTTGGTACAGTGGCGGCCAGCGGAATTCGTACTTTATCTAAACTGGACTATAGCGATCAGAAAAACCTGATTATTGTCGCGACGTCTCTGGCTGCCGGGATGATTCCAATTATTGATCATTCTTTCTATGCCCAGTTTCCAACCTGGTTTAAAACCCTGTTCCATTCGGGCATTAGCTCGACCTGTGTGATGGCGATTTTCCTGAATATCCTGTTTAACCATCTTCATTTTGGTAAAAAGACAACGGTTGAGCCAGTGTTAACCACAGTGGCCAAGCCGGAACATTAAGGCGATGAGCTGAAGCTTGCTTCAGTCGTGATTGAGATGCAATTTAAAAATGCCCGATGTAGCACATGGGGCGTTTTGTTTTGAATAATTTTCGCGAAAATAAAAAATCCCCGCCGAAGCGAGGATTTTTTGATCGAAGTATTTAAGAATTAAACACGTTCGATAATGGTCGCGATACCTTGACCCAGACCAATACACATGGTCGCAAGACCGATTTGAGTATCTTGCTGCTCCATTACATTTAGCAGGGTAGTCGTGATACGTGCACCAGAACAACCCAATGGGTGACCCAACGCAATCGCACCACCGTTCAGGTTCACGATGTCCTGTTTTTCATACAGACCTAAGCCTTTCAGAACAGACAGACCTTGTGCAGCGAACGCTTCGTTCAGCTCAACGGTCTGCATGTCTTCAATTTTCAGGCCAGCACGTTTAAGCGCTTTCTGAGTTGCTGGTACAGGACCATAACCCATGATCGCAGCGTCACAGCCTGCAACCGCCATAGAACGGATCACTGCACGTGGTTTTAGACCAAGCGCCTGAGCACGTTCAGCAGACATCAGCAGCATTGCAGATGCACCGTCAGACAGCGCAGAAGAAGTCGCAGCAGTTACCGAACCACCTTTAGGGTCGAATACTGGTTTCAGTGCTTTGAACGCTTCCAGGTTCGCATCTGGACGGATTACTTCGTCGATGTCGCACAGTTTTCTAAAGCCGTTCGCATCATGACCTTCGATCCCGATGATTTCGTTCTTGAAACGGCCTTCCTGAGTTGCAGCCCAAGCACGGCGGTGAGATTCAACACCGAACGCATCTTGTTCTTCACGGGTAATGCCATTCATGCGACCTAACATTTCAGCAGTTAAGCCCATCATGTTAGATGCTTTTGCATAGTGTTTAGATGCTTCTGGGTTCAGGTCGATGCCGTGCATCATGCCAACGTGACCCATGTGTTCTACACCACCGATGATGAAGATATCACCCTGGCCAGTTGCGATTTGCGCAGCTGCGGTGTGGATTGCCTGCATAGAAGAACCACACAGACGGTTTACCGTTTGACCTGCAACAGTTTTAGGAAGATCCGCCAGCAACGCGATGTTACGCGCGATGTTCATGCCTTGTTCAAGCGTCTGGTTGACACAACCCCAGATCACGTCTTCAACTTCGTTGACATCGAATTGGTTACGAGCAACCAGCGCACGTACCAGTTCAGCAGAAAGGCTGTCAGCACGTACATTGCGGAACATACCATTTTTGGATTTACCCATTGCTGAACGTACGCCATCAACGATGACAACGTCACGTGGATTTAAAGTAGCCATTCACGTTGCTCCTTAACCGTAGAATTTTTTATTGTTAGCAGCCATGTCGCGCAGAGATTGCGGCGCTTCATAAGCTTTCCCTAAATGTGCGTACTTGTTGCAAAGCGCAACGTACTCAGCTACACCAGTTTGGTCGATGTAACGGCATGGGCCACCACGGAATGGAGGGAAGCCTACACCCATGATCATTGCCATGTCTGCTTCAGCAGGTGTTGCAACGATGTTGTCTTCCAGACAACGAACAGTTTCGTTACAGAATGCCAGCATCATGCGGTCAATGATCTCTTGCGGATCAAATTCACGTTTTTCAGCGGTTGCAACAGAAGCCACAAGTTCGTAAGCAGTTGGGTCAACCTGTTTCGCTTTCTTGCCTTTCTTGTCCAGTTCGTACTTGTAGAAACCAACGTCGTTTTTCTGACCTAGACGTTTGTTTTCGTACATCACCTGGATTGAACCTTTGAAGTCTGGCTTCATACGGTCCGGGAAGCCTTCCGCCATGACTTCTGCACCGTGAACGCCAGTGTCGATACCAACCACGTCCATCAGGTAAGCAGGGCCCATAGGCCAGCCGAATTTTTCCATCACTTTGTCAACTTGCTGGAAGTCAGCACCGTCTTTCAGTAACAGGTCAAATGCACCGAAGTAAGGGAACAGTACACGGTTTACCAGGAAGCCCGGACAGTCATTTACCACGATTGGTGTTTTACCCATTTTCTGGGCAAGAACAACGGTAGTCGCGATTGCTTCAGGAGAAGTTTTTTCACCGCGGATGACTTCTACCAGTGGCATCATGTGTACCGGGTTGAAGAAGTGCATACCCACGAAGTTCTCAGGACGCTCCAGGTTTTCAGCCAGACGTGTGATTGAGATGGTAGACGTGTTAGAAGCAATGATCGTATTTTCACGCACTTTCGCTTCAGTTTCTTTCAGTACGATGCCTTTCACTTTCGGGTTTTCAGTAACCGCTTCGATCACGATATCCACTTCTTTAAACTCGTCATAGCTTAAAGTAGGACGGATGCGCGCCAGGGTTTCACCCATTTGCGCCGGTTTCATCTTCTTGCGTTCAACCTGCTTGGTCAGCAGTTTGTTTGCTTCAGACATACCCAGTGCAAGTTGCGGGTTACCGATGTCTTTCATGATGATAGGGGTGCCTTTGCTTGCCGCCTGGTAAGCAATACCACCACCCATGATACCAGCGCCTAGAACAGCCGCTTGGTTTACAGGATGCGCACCTTTTTCATATTTCTTGGAAGTTTTCTTCACCACCTGGTCGTTCAGGAATAGGCCGATCAGCGCACCCGCTTGTGGGGTGACCGCAGCTTTGGCGAAACCTTGAGCTTCAGCTTTCAGTGCATCGTTACGTGGAAGGCTTGCACCTGCCTGTAAAGAATCCAGCATCAGCTTAGGCGCTGGGTATTGAGCAGGGTTTGCTTTTGCCAGTACTGCACCTTTGGCAGTATTGAACGCCATCATTTGCTCAAGCATGCTCAGTTTTACAGGATCAAGTTTTTCCTGACGTTTTGCTTTCCAGTCCAGACGGCCAGCTGCTGCCTGTTTAGCCAGATCAACCGCTGCTTCAGTCAGTTTGTCTGCGACAACAACGGCATCTACTGCACCATCTTTTAATGCTGCGGCTGGTTTTTTCGGATTAGCCATTGCCATCCATTCCACCGCATTGTCGATCCCGATTAAACGGCTTAAACGTACCGTACCACCAAAGCCCGGGAAGATTCCCAGCTTGATTTCTGGCAGGCCGACTTGCGCCTGTTCGGACATGACACGGTAGTCACAAACCAGACACATTTCAAAACCGCCACCCAGCGCCATACCATTAATGGCAGCGACTTTAGGAATATCTAAATCTTCAAAGCTATTGAAGATGTCGTGAACAGGCAAGGCCCATTCCACAATTGCTTGTTCGCCTTGTGCGAAGTTTTCACCAAACTCAGTGATATCTGCACCCACGATGAAGGTCGATTTGCCTGAAGTGACCACCAAGCCTTTAATTTCACTATTGGCTTTGACAGCGTCAATTGCAGCTTTAAAATCTTCAATCGTTGCACGGTTAAATTTGTTGACCGACTCACCTTGTAAGTCAAAGCGGAATTCTGCAATTCCGTCCGAAAGCATTTGGACGGTAATGGCATTGCCAGCGTGGATCATGCCTGATCTCCTTTATTTTGGAGGATTTCTAAGTTGATGTTGTGAAGCGAGTGTGCATTTCCCGCACACTTCTATGCCTCGCTAATCTTACGATAACTATATCGAAAAAGAACATAACAAGTTGTATCAAGCCGTGACGCAAGGGTCATCAATTTTTCTATGCCCAATCAAGGTCTTGTTCCCTTTCTTCTCCTGCTTATTTCGCTTAAAAGCAGATGAAGTACTTGTTTCAGTTTTACTTTTTTGGCGCGGTTGCCTTCTGTTTATAACGGAAAAAGCTGCTACTGCCCATGCCGGAGTTGTGGTGTTTTGGTCAAAAAAGTCAATTTGTGTGAATGGACAGGGCATTGCAAGCACCTGAACAGCGCCAGTTTTGCAACGCTGTGTCTTAAACGCCTGGCTGATTGGCCTGGCTAAATTTGTTATACTCGCCGATATTTTGGCTTGTCTGTTGTCCCTGTACAGGGCGGCAATTTCCCGGATGTTGCTATGCTTAAGTGGATTATTCTGGCCATCTTTGTCATTTCAGCGTTTTATATCCAGCAACGCGGCAAAGTTCGGCATTCGTTTTATCGTCAGTTCTTTGACCATTCGACCCTGTTCGCCCCGATTAATTTTCTGATGTACCGTTTTTCGCGCGTACCGAATCAGCCCTATATCGACACCCAGCATTTTCAGGATTTAAAAGTGCTGGATGAACATTGGGAGATGATTCGCGATGAGGCCAAAGCGCTGTATGAACAAGGCGGCATCAAGGCCTCCAGCAAATATGATGATCTGGGGTTTAACTCTTTCTTTAAAACCGGCTGGAAACGCTTTTACCTGAAATGGTATGACACCGCGCATCCTTCTGCGGCCGAGCTGTGCCCGAAAACCACGGCCTTATTAAAAACCTTACCAAGTATTAAAGCGGCAATGTTTACCGAACTGGCACCAGACAGCCGCCTGGTCCGGCATCGCGATCCTTATGCCGGTTCGCTGCGTTATCATTTGGGTTTAATGACCCCGAATGATGAGCGCTGCTTTATTGATGTCGATGGCCAGCGCTATTCATGGCGCGATGGGGAAAGTGTGGTATTTGATGAAACCTATATTCACTATGCTGAAAACGGCACTACGCAGAACCGGATTATTTTCTTTGCCGATGTCGAGCGGCCGTTAACTACCCGTTGGATGCAAAAGTTTAATCACTGGTTTGGTAAAAAGGTGATGACGGCGGCCAGCTCGCCCAATGAAGTCGGGGACCGCACTGGCGGCCTGAATAAAGTCTTTGCCTATGTTTATCAGATCCGGATTCAAGCCAAGGCCCTGAAAGCCAGAAACCGGACCCTATATTACATTTTAAAATGGGTGCTGATGTTGGGGCTATTCTTCCTGATTTTTATCCGGCCTTATCTGTTTTAAGATGACATTCTGATCTTTTGCACTCCAACCAAAACGCCCACATGGGCGTTTTTTTCTGCACGGCCCAATACAGCAGCCCCCATAAATTTTGTGTAAGATACAGACAGTAAAGGGGAAAATAATGCAGAAATTTCGTTCCAAAATTGACTGGTGGGTGCTAGCCTTTCTGATCTGTATGACCGGGCTGCTGGTGCAATTGTTACTGACCATGCAGGCCAAAGGCACCATGCAAGCGTATCCGGTGCATACCGCGGTGTATCTGCTGACCATTGTGGTGATCTGGTGGCCGGTGTGGAATACCCGCTATCGTGTGAGCGAAGACTGCCTGACCATCCGCTGCCTGTTTTTAAGCTGGCGCATCCCATTGGCGCAGATTCAAAAAGTATCACCGACCAATAACTCGGTGGCATCTCCGGCCATGTCCTTAAAACGCTTAAAGATTGACTATCAGCAAGATGGCGTGAACAAGTTTGTGCTGGTGTCGCCGCGGCATCCGGAGCAATTCTGCGCCGCGATTAAACAGCCTTTATCGTCCTGATTCAGTGCTGGTCGCTGGGTCCGGCTGAATCAACAGCTGCTGATCCTGACAGTCCAGACACAGACTAAGCTGCTCTGGATGACTGAGGAAATACAGCGCCAGAATCGGTTCCAGTTCGGTGCGCATGCGGCGGCCCAAATGCCGGGCGCCATAGCGAATATCATGTCCTTGATAAAAATAAGCCTTGGCGGCATCGGTCAGCTGCACCTGACGTTTCTGATGCTGCAGGCGTTTGTTCAGTTTTTCCAGTTCAATCTCGACCAGTTGCGGCAGGGCATTTTCCTGGACCGGCGCATAATGCAGGGTCCGGTCAATCCGGTTGAGAAATTCCGGATCAAAACGGCGCTGCATCACCTTTTCAATAATCTGTCTGGCCGGCAGACGTTTTAGACAGAGGTCCTGCATTTTTTTCGGGAACAGATTCAGCTTGTCCAGATATTGCTGCGCAGCTTGAGCACCGACATTACTGGTCATGAAAATCATGCAATTGCGAAAGTCGATGGTTTTGGTGCCAGAAGTCAGGGTCAGTTTGCCGGTGTCCAGCACATTCATTAGCCCGCGCAGTACTTCAGTCGAGGCTTTTTCCAGTTCATCAAACAGCACAATGCCGGGGCGGGTGTGACTGCCTGCAATCGCAGTTTCATCAAACAGGCTATGGCCTTCTTTGGAGCCAACATAGCCCGGCGGTGCACCGGTGAGTGCTGCTGCATAATGTTCCTGTGCCAGCGTGTTCATATCAATCCGGCAAAAAGCATCCGGGCGGCCATAAATCGCTTCACTGATCAGCCGGACAGTTTCAGTTTTACCGACGCCAGTTGGCCCCAGCATTAGCGTCACCGACAGCGGACGTTCCGGGCTGGAAAAATCTGCCTTGACCACATGCAGCATTTTTTCAATTTCAGTTAAGGCTGTGTCCTGTCCAATAATCCGGGTTCTGAGCAGCTGCATCACTTCACGCGGTTCAAAATGAAAGCGCGGTTTGCCAATCAGGCGGTCTTTTTCCGATGTCGCATCTGTTGAGGTGGTCGGCTGAATAATATGCATGGCAGAGTGGGCGGTGTGCATAAACTGAATCCTGAGCGGGACAAGCTGTTCAGCATAGCAAAATTTGTCTGTGGCACTAAGACTTTGTAGCAATCATGTCATTTCTGCCGGCATGCTTGCGCGGCAATGCTTGAAAATAGCAGAATCACCATCACATCATGCTAGAGCAGACGAGATTGATAAATAGGCTGAATGTGAACGAAAACGCACGCGAACATATTGTCAAAATTCTGGCCAATATGACCACCTTGCCCGGTATTTACCGCATGCTGGGTAAAGATGGGGAACTGTTATATGTGGGCAAGGCCAAGAATCTTAAAAATCGCGTGTCCAGCTATTTCGTAAAAACCATCGAACATCCGAAAACCCAGGCGCTGGTGGCGCGGATTTATGATATTGAAACGCTGGTGGTACGCTCTGAAACCGAAGCCTTGCTGCTGGAACAGAACCTGATCAAGCTGCATCGGCCGCCGTATAACATCATGCTGCGCGATGACAAATCTTATGTCTATATTTTTGTCTCCAGTGACAAGCCTTATCCGCGGATTGCCAGTGGCCGTGGCAAAGGCAAGCATCAGGTGGGTAAATTTTTCGGGCCTTATCCAAGTGCCTACAACGCCCGTGATACCTTAATTGTGCTGCAAAAGCTATTTAATGTGCGCCAGTGCGAAAACAGCTATTTTTCCCAGCGCAAACGTCCCTGCCTGCAATATCAGATCAAACGCTGTTCGGCGCCTTGTGTCGGGCTGATTTCACCGGAAGCCTACCAGGAAGATGTGCAGAACTCGATCCGTTTTTTACAGGGCGATACCCGTGAACTGAATCAGGAACTGATTGCCAAAATGGAAGCCGCGGCTGAAGCACTGGAATTTGAAAAAGCGGTGTTTTATCGGGACCGAATGGCCTTGCTGCGCGATGTACAGGCACAGCAGGCAATTTATAAGGTCAAAGGCGAAGCCGATATTCTGGCAATTGCCTATCAGGCCGGGGTGACCTGTGTGCAGATTATGCATGTGCGCAATGGCAAGATGCTGGGCGGGAAAAGCTATTTTCCGGATATGCTCGGAGATGATCAGGGCCAGATGCTGTCCGATTTTATCGCCAACTTCTATTTTCAGGTCGCCGATGAAGTACCGGCCGAGCTGATTGTCAATGTAGAACTGCCAGATGCCAAAGAGCTGGAGCAGGCGCTACAGCAGCAGTTTCAGCAGAAAGTCCAGATCAAGCACAAAGTCCGCGAAACCCGGGCCGAATGGCAAGAACTGGCACAAATGAACGTGCAACACGCGATTAAAGGCAAGCTGGCCAATCACTTCGAGCTGAATGAGCGTTTTCATCAGCTGGAGCAGGTGGTGGGGCGTCCTATTGACCGGATTGAATGTTTTGATATTTCCCACACCATGGGCGAAGCGACCGTGGCGTCTTGTGTGGTGTTTGATTCGGGCGGTGCGCGCAAACGCGATTATCGCCAGTTTTCCATCAATGACATTACCGAAGGCGATGACTATGCCGCAATGCGTCAGGCCCTGACCCGACGCTATAAAAAAGCCATGCTGCCGGATTTACTGCTGATTGATGGCGGTAAAGGCCAGCTGCATATGGCGATGGAAGTGATGCAGGAACTGGGACTGGAAGCCTTTATGGTCGGCGTGTCCAAAGGCGAGGGGCGTAAACCCGGACTGGAAACCTTGCATTTTACCGATGGCAGCAAAATCCAGCTGCCGGAAGATCATAAAGCTCTGCATCTGATTCAGCAGGTGCGGGATGAAGCACACCGTTTTGCCATTACCCGGCATCGGGCCAAACGTGATAAAAAACGCGGCAGTTCGGTGCTGGAAGTGATTCCGGGCCTGGGCCCGAAACGCCGCCGTGATTTGCTGACCCATTTTGGCGGGATTCAGGGCGTGCTAAAAGCCTCGGAAAAAGACCTGATGCTGGTGCCGGGACTAGGGCAGGTCATGGCCCGCACCATCTATAAAATTCTGCACGAATAAGTCCGGCATATTTGACCTATTGGCAAAAATAGTCACTGGCCAGTATACGATTGACCATTCACAACCCTACTGAAAAACTGCAAGATGAAGCGCACTCAATAAAAAGGAAAATATATGTCGCTGCGTTCTGTATTTGTCGCAATCGAGCAGGATGAATGGATTCAGATTCCAACAGGCTGGTTACAGGGCCGAACCATCTATGGCGGACTGGTGGCCGGACTGATGATGCAGAAAGCCCTTTCGATGATTGCCGATCCGGATAAACGCCTGCTCAGTGCATCGGTGACCTTTGTCGGGCCGGTGCGGGAAGACCGGGCCAGAATCAGTGCAGAAATTTTGCGACAGGGCAAGTCGGTGACCACGCTGGAAGTGCGCTTATGGCAGGATGATGGGGTACAAAGCATCTTGCTGGCCAGCTTTGGTGCGGCGCGCGAGTCCAGTATTCAGATACAGCAGGAACCGCTGGCGCCGGATTATCCTGCACCAGCGCAGCTTAACTATTTACCGGTGCATCAGCTGATGCCGGAATGTTATCAGCAGTTTGAGGTGTGCTGGGCCGAAGGCGATTATCCGTGTACCGGCAGCCAGCAGTCCGATTTTGGTGGCTGGTGCCGCTATACGCCAGAAAAACATGCCAACCGCGACTTTACTGTGGCCGATCTGGTCACACTGATGGACATTTGGCCACCGGGTGTACTGCCTTTATTTAAAACCTTGTCACCGGCCAGTTCGCTGACCTGGCATATTACTTATGTGCATCCGATCCGCCACCAAGTGCATGATTGGTTTAAATATAAAGTGATTACCGAGCATTCGGCAGATGGCTATTCTACTGAAATGGCGCATCTTTGGGATGCTGAAAACCGGCTGATTGCCATTTCGCGGCAAACCGTAACGGTCTTTGCCTAGTGACACTTTCTGCCATTTCGTATAAAGTGAAGCCTATTAACGATGGATAAACCCTCAAAAAATATGTGCATTTAGCTCGTGCATAACGGGGAAGCATTGGCGGTGTCTATGACAACAGGTCGAATCCTGAATATTCCAAATATTTTAACTTTAGCGCGTATAGCCTTAATTCCCGTATTTTTATTGGTGGCCTACTGGCCGCCTGCCATGGGAATCCATGATCATGATGCAGGGATGACCCGGCATCTGATTCTGACCGCGATTTTTGTGATTGCTGCCGTCACTGACTGGTTTGATGGCTATCTGGCACGAACCTTAAACCAGACCTCAGCCTTTGGCCGTTTCCTGGATCCGGTGGCGGATAAACTGATGGTGGCAGCCGCCCTGATTGTCTTGGTGCAATGGCAGCCGACCATTTCCATGGCCTTTGCCGCGATTGTAATTATTTCACGTGAAATTACCGTGTCGGCCTTGCGTGAATGGATGGCAGAACTTGGCGCGCGTACCAGCGTGGCGGTCTCTACCGTCGGGAAATATAAAACTGCATTTCAGATGATTGCGATTTCCGTGTTCTTGCTGAACTGGGAGCCACTGGAATTGCTTGGTTATGCCTTACTCTATACTGCGGTGGTGCTGACTTTGTGGTCGATGTTTATTTATTTAAAAGCCGCCTGGCCGTATTTAAAACAGCCTTAAGGCAAAAAAGCTCCTGTACAGGAGCTTTTTTTATGGATTAAAAAATACAGAATCATTCCTTCATCTTTAACCGGATTGCGGTTTAACTATGGGTTTCTTCTTCTGCGTCATCTTCAAAGGTTCGGGCAATCTTTTCAATATTCAGGCTTTTGGCCATCGCATCAAAAATTTCTTTATAGACACCGTCCTGATGGTAGAGCGTGTCATGTTCGCCGTGTTCGGCAATCGCGCCTTCTTTCATGACATAGGTGTAATCGGCATCAATAATCTGCGACAGACTGTGTGAGATAATCACCACGGTACGGCCCTGTTTAATTTCATCCAGACTCTGCTTGATCTGCTCGGTGGCAATGGCATCCAGACTGGCGGTTGGTTCATCTAGAAAAATAATCGGTGGATTTTTCAGGAACATCCGCGCCAGTGCAATCCGCTGCTGCTGACCGCCCGAGAGCATCAGGGCATCACTGTCATAGCCTTGCGGGAGCTGCAAAATCTGCTCATGAATCGAGGCTTTCTGGGCAGCCTGTATCACTTCTTCCTGAGAAGCATCGGTTTTGCCATAGCGGATATTGTCAAAAATACTGCCCTGGAAAATATGGTTTTTTTGCAGCACCAGCCCGATATGGTCACGCAGGTATTGGGTGTCGATGTCTTTTAAATCCACTCCATCTAACTGAATGCTGCCCTGCTGTGGTTCATAGAATTTATCCAGCAGGCTGATCAGGGTCGATTTCCCTGCACCGGACAGGCCGACCAGTGCGGTAATCTTGTTGGGCTGAATGCACATCTCGATATTTTTTAAGGCATGATGCCCGTTCGGATAATAAAACTCGACCCCGCTTAAATTGAATTGCCCGCGAATTACCGGTTTTTGTGCACCGCTGGCTTCAATTTCATCATCGGCCTCCAGAATCTGGAAAAAGCTTTCCGAGTAGATCATGGCATCATTCACTTCATCATAAATCCGGTGCAGTGAACGGATTGGTGCCGACACGTTATTAAACAGCAACACGTGATACATGATCATGCCGATACTCATCTGGCCATCCAGCACAAAATAGGCAGTCAGGATAATAATCAGCACAATTCCGATCTGTTCAATAAAGGTTTTCAGGCCATCAAACAGGAAGCTGGTCTGCCGGGTATGCATCTGGTTATCGGTCAGTTCCTTTTGCAGTTTTAGCTGTTTGTCCGATTCGATATGTTCCCGGTTAAAGGATTTGATCACGGTAATCGAGTTGATAATACTCAGAATACCCTGGCTTTTCCGTTCGCGGCCATCACGTAAATTGCGGCGCCAGCTGCCAAGTTTCTGGGCCTGTTTATAGGTCAGCCAGAAGTAAATGGGCACAATGGCCGAGGCCACCAGTCCGACATAGAAATTGGCCCAGTACATCAGCCCTAAGGCAATAATCGCGCTGGTAAATAACGGTAAAATATCAATAAAAAAGATTTGTACCAGCCGGGTGAGGGAGCCAATGCCGCGGTCAATCCGGGTTTGCAGCTTGCCGGCCTGATTGTTATCCTGATTAAAAAACGCCAGCCGGTAAGTCAGGAACTTCTCAATAATGCCTTGAGCCAAATCCTGCGACACAAAAATCCGCAGTTTTTCACCATAAAATTTCTGCCCGAATTGGACAAAGGCATTAATGATTTCCTTGCCCAGTAAAATGGCGCTAATGGTTATCAGAATCTGCCAGCCTTCAGCCAGCCCCTGACCGGCTTCTACCAGCCGGTTAATGCTGTCGACGGCATATTGCAGGGTCAGGGCATTGACCTGTGCGGTCAGAGAACCAATTAAAGTCAGAATCAGCGTGGCAATCACCAGCAGCCGATACGGCCGCACAAAGGGCTTGAGCTTCTGAAAGAGCTGCCATAAGTTCATAAGCAATTATTTTTTATTCTAAAACCTGTTTTTCAGTCTATGTCGATTTGGCGTGGCTCACAAGCACAGAGAATGTTTTGATTTGTGAAGCCGTTTTGGGTTTAAACTGAAGTTCCGCTTCGCAGGAAAACGCCACAATGAATCTGGAACTGTTTCCGCCCGAGCCGCGGCAGAATCTGTTGCCCTATGAGGGGATCGTGCAGGATTATGGGCTGATTCTGTCCGCTGAGGACAGTCACGCTTACTTGCAGCAATGTTTACAGCAGCTGGCCTGGCAAGCCGATGAAGTCACCTTATTTGGCAAACATTATGTCACCGCGCGGAAAATTGCCTGGTATGGTGATGAGTATTATCAGTATCGTTATTCGGGCAGTTTGAAGCAGGCGCAGCGTTGGCATCCGGCTTTGTGGCAGTTAAAACAGCAGATTGAACAGATCGTGGGACATCCATTTAATTCCTGTTTAGCCAATTTATATGCAGATGGCAGTCAGGGACTGGGCTGGCACAGTGATGATGAACCGAGTCTGGTCGCATCTCCGGGTGCAGAAACGGTGATTGCTTCTTTAAGTCTGGGTGCAACCCGTAAATTTAGCTTTAAGCACAAACACAGCGCAGCAAAAGTCGAGCTGCTGCTACAGAGTGGTCAATTAATTGTGATGCGTGGGCAGACCCAGCGCTACTGGAAGCACAGCCTGCCCAAATCCAGCCGTGTGGTGACGCCGCGAATCAATTTAACCTTTCGCTATTTTTATCCACTCTAATGCTGGTTGTGATCCAAAGGCCGGGCAGGGCAGAGATTTATCTCACCACGCTGATCTTAACAGCTGTATTTTGATAAAGATCAATCTAGGTATGTGGATTCAGACTTTCAACTTTCTGTTCAATCAGCGCGGCATTTTCCTGCAAAATGGCAATCAGCTTTTCGACATTGACAAATTCAAAGCGGTTTTTGGAGGCCAGTAAGGTCAGGGTGAATGGTGCTGTTTTATTGGAGAGTCTGATCGGCACCGACAAGCCGGCCAGTTGCGGTTCCAGTTCACCACTAGAATAGTAATAGCCCTGTTTTTTGATCTTTTTCATTTTGCTGATGAACTCGGCTTCATCCTGGGCAAAACCGGACTGACGGAACTGCACGGCAAAACGCTGATAATAATTCAGCATTTTCTGTTTTGGTAAATGCGCCAGCATGATTTTCGGTGACGAACCCATATACACCGGACGTGGGCAGCCGCGGCCATAGGACAGCAGATTCATATGCTGGAATACTTCATCATGCAGGTCGATACAGGCATCCTGATTCAGATAGGTCAGTACGCAGCAAAATTCGGTACGCTGCACAATATCCTGCATAAACGGAATGCTGATTTGCACCAGTGGATCGGTGGTGCGGGAAATATAATCCAGCACTGCAATTTTCGAGCCGAGGGTGTAATCGCCCGAAGTCCCACTTAAACGCTGCAATAATTCGGCCGAAACCAGTTCTTTTAAATAGCGGTAGCTGGTCGGTTTGGACAGGCCCAGTTCTTCACTGATCATATCGACATTAATCACCGGACGTGACACTGAAAATAAATTCAGAACCATCAAAATTTTGCCAAAACTCGATATTGCCATCAGTGATTACTCTACAACGTGAAAAAAGATCAATGAAAAAATCCGGTACTGACTATCATAACAGACCGGATTGAGCTGAAAACCAAGAGAAAGGGGATTTGGACGTCAACAGCGAGATTTTAAGGCTGGACGCCTTGCGGATAACGATACCAGCTTTCAATGAACAGGGCGGCCGCAATACTGTCGGCGGCAATTTTTTTACCGCGTCCCTGAGCCTGATAATGATCCAGTTCATCACGGGCTTCACGCGTGGTCAAACGCTCGTCCACCATCAGGGTTTCGATATTGGTCTGATGACGTAAACGTCGGGCAAACTTGCGCGCCCGGGTCGACAGCTCTGACTCGCTATCATCCATGTTTAGTGGCAAGCCAACCAGAAATAAATTTGGCTGATACTGTTTCACCAGTTTCAGCAGTTCATCCCAGTTTGGAATACCATCTTTCATGGGAAACAGGGCCAGCGGCGTGGCGCTTTCAATCAGGGATTGACCCACCGCCATGCCCATTTTCTGGGTGCCAAAATCGAAGGCCATAATCAGGTGTGCAGTAGACTCAGGCATGGCCAATCTCTGATGCAAGCCAGGTGCGGTCAATTCCAATTTTCCGGTAGGCAGCATCCCAACGGTCGCTATAGGGTAGATTAAAAATCAGGTCCATATCTGAATCACAGATCAGCCAGTCACCACGTGAAATTTCTTCTTCCAGCTGGTTTTTGCTCCAGCTGGCATAGCCGAGGGCAATCTGGTAACGGCCTACGCCTTCGTTATGCGCAATGGCATCCAGAATATCTTTGGAGGTGGTAATACAGACATTTTCACCAACCGCAATGGATGAATGCCAGGTTGGCTGGCCAGTATGCAGCACAAATCCAGCTTCCGGACGCAGCGGCCCGCCTTGCAGCACTTCATGTGGATGGACATGATCGGCTTCAATATCCAGATCATTCAGTAATTCTTTAATTTGAATCCCTGCCGGACGATTGAGAATAATGCCTTGCGCCCCGTCTTCATCATGACGCGCCAAATAAATGACAGTATTCGCAAAAAAGTCATCATTTATCTCGGGTGGCGCAATAAGACAGCGATGTGTCAGATATTGTTTGGTCACCTAAGCCTTTCTCCTAAAATGTATGTTCTGATATAGATATAGGTCTTAATCATCACGTTACAAGAGGATTGCTATTTCACCAAACATTTTTTGTGGTTTTTCAGTGATTTTATGCGCCAGATTGAAACTTGAGCTGACGTAACTGCTTGGCATGCTGCAAGGTGGTTTCGTTAATTTCGACGCCACCAGTCATCCGTGCCAGTTCCAGAATCCGCTCTTCTTCTTGCAGCATTAAAATAGTACTACTGGCCGGATCAGTCTGCTGTTTCTTCACCAGCAGGTGCTGGTCAGACTGAGCCGCAACCTGCGCCTGATGGGTAATACACAGAATTTGTACGTGCTGCCCCAGACCGGCCAGTAAACGACCCACAATTTCCGCAGTACCGCCACTAATCCCGACATCAATTTCGTCAAACACCAGCACTTCTGCTTCGGTTTTTTCAGCATTCATGACCTGCATCACCAGCGCAATACGCGACAGTTCACCGCCCGAAGCGACACGCGCCAGTGGTTGTGCTGGAATGCCTTTATTGGCCGTAAACAGCAGCTGGATAAAGCTTAAGCCTTCACTCGATGGCTGCTCTAAAGGCTCAAATTTAAATTCAAAATGTGCTTCCGGTAAGGCCAGTTGTTTCACCTGTTCGGTCAGCTGTTTGGCCAGCGGTCCGGCCGCTTCACGTCGAATCTGGTCTAAATGTTCGGCCTTGGCCAAAAAGTCCTGATAGGACACTTCGACCTGTTCGGCCAAGGTTTCCGGATCTTCCAGCTGATGCAGCTGTTCCAGCTCGGCCTGCCAGTTGTCATATTCGGTTTTCAATAATTCTGGCTGGGTGCGATATTTACGGGCCAGACGATGGAAAATTTCCAGTTTGGAATTCAGTTCTTCCATCCGCTCCGGATCGAAACTCTGCCGGTCAATAAAATGACGCAAACTGGCGGTGGCATCTTCAATTTCACTTTGCGCATTCAGCAGGGAAGTATAAATTTCTGACAGCTGTTCACTGCGGCCGGCATGGCTTTCCAGACGCCGTAAAATCGAGGACAGTTCCTGGCTCAGGTTTGGCTCTGCTTCATCCAGCCCGTTCAGACTATAGGCACAATCCTGCATAATCGCTTCATGATGGCTTAAGCGATCAAATTCCTGTTCAATATCGGCATAATCGACCTGGACCACTTCTTCTAATTCTTCCAGCTGCAATTCCAGTGTGTCGATGCGCTGTTTACGCGTCGCCTGGGCATCCAAAGCCGCCTGATGCTGGCGAATATCTTTTTGCCACTGGCTATAGGCATCGCGTACGGCCTGGGCTGGCGCATAAAAATTGCTATAACGATCCAGCCAGTGTTTTGGATAAGGCGGTTCTAACAGCTGCTGCTGGCTGTGCTGGCTATACAGTTGCACCAGCAAACGGCCAATTTCTTTGAGCTCAGACAGACTGCTCGGACGGCCGTTAATCCAGGCCTTGCTGCGTCCGGTGGCGAAAATTACCCGGCGTAAATGAATTTCGCCTGATTCATCATCCAGTTCCTGCTGTTTTAGCCACTCGGCTTCTGGACTACCGTCATGATAACTAAAGGTGGCAGTGACATCGGCCTTGTCTGCGCCATAACGAACATAATTGGTGTCGGTGCGTTCGCCTAGACAGGCCGAAAGTGCATCCAGCAATAATGATTTTCCGGCACCTGTTTCCCCGGTCAGGACGTTAAAACCAGATTCAATATCAATGGCTAAACGGTCGGCTAAGGCAAAATTGATCAGGGTTAAATGTGTCAGCATAAACGCATCCAGGCTGCGAAAAGTTTGAGTTGAAGAGTGTCAGGTTGGGCAGTGCAAAGCATTACCCTTTATTTTAAGCAACTGAAAAAACACAATCATTCTAGCTTAATTTTTGCAGAAAAATAAAACTTCTCGGTACAGAATATTCAGCGGCATGCTGTGAGCAGAGGTTCTATATCCACCATGTAGATCAAGTCGCTACTGTTGCAATCGGAATATCTACTCTTATCTTCATCTGAAACAGAAAACTGTGTCCAGTTTCATGTGCTTGCAATACAGCGTCGGCAGAATGTTGCATAACTTTATCTGCCAATCATCAAATTTTTTATGATTATCAGACAAGCTGAAAACGAGCAGAAAAGGCTCACTATATTTAGAGATTCAGATGAAAATCAGTCAGATGCATTACCCGAATTGAACCAGTTCGGCGCAGGATTTGTCAGGCTGAAAATACAGATGGTCGGAGAGTGCAATGGGGGCGTTGAACTTTAGTTCATCTGCGATTAAAAGGTATTTGTACTTGCCTGAAAGTTGATTTAGACTCTCGCAAAAATGAGGTGAATTTATTCGCGTGCCGGGCAAAATGACTTGCCTGAAACGACAGGAAATAGAGTGATTTACCTTAGATGAAGATTGATTGATTAGTTCAGTAGGCAACATTACACTACCTCAATCATAAAATATAAAAACGCGTTAGCTGGAGAATACGCATGTCAGCTCAGTTTGATCATGTATCAGTGGTAAAAAAATCCAATGTTTATTTTGGCGGGCTCTGCATTAGTCATACGGTGCAATTTGAAGATGGCACCAAAAAGACGCTGGGTGTGATTTTACCGACTGAACAAGCCTTAACTTTCGAAACGCATGTTCCTGAACGGATGGAAATTATTTCAGGTGAATGTCGTGTGCAAATCGCCGATAGTGAAGAAAGTGAGCTTTTCCGCGCTGGTCAGTCTTTTTATGTACCGGGCAACAGCCGTTTTAAGATTGAAACTGATGATGTACTGGACTACGTTTGTCATTTAGAAGGCTAAGCATTTTTAGCCCAAATCGGTTAAACTAGGCCGACACAGAAATCCTGTAAAGTTTCCTTTGCAGGATTTTTCTTTTGGATTTACAGCACAGCGTTGAGGTCATTCATGGCAAAACCAGAATATTATTATGGCGTTCATTCGGTAGAGTCATTGTTAGAACTTGAACCGGAGCGTGTATTAACCCTGTTTACCCTCAAAGGTCGTGATGACCAGCGTTTACAGCGTATTCTGGAACTGGCAGAGCCGTTTGGTATTAGCGTACAAAAAGCCAGTCGTGACAGCCTGGAAAAACTGGCCGGTTTGCCATTTCATCAGGGCGTGGTAGCTGCGGTGCGTCCGCATCCAACCTTAAATGAAAAAGATTTGGAACAGCTGTTGCAGCAGTCCAATCAGCCACTGTTACTGGCTCTGGATCAGGTCACCGATCCGCATAATCTGGGCGCCTGTATCCGTACGGCAGCAGCCATGGGTGTAGAAGCGGTGATTGTACCGCGTGACCGTTCAGCCAGCCTGACCCCAACGGCGCGTAAAGTGGCTGCTGGTGGTGCCGAGAAAGTTAAATTTATTCAGGTCACCAATCTGGCCCGTACTTTGGGGCAAATTAAAGAGCAGTTTAATGTGCGCGTGGTCGGCACTATGCTGGATGAAAAAGCCTTGCCAATCCAGAAGTTTGACTTCACCGGTACAGCGGTGTGTGTGGTGATGGGAGCCGAAGATACCGGTTTGCGCCCAATCACCCAGTCGCAGTGCGATCAAACCGTGTATATCCCGATGATGGGCAATCTGCAAAGTCTGAATGTTAGTGTGGCCACCGGCATGGCGCTGTATGAAGCCTGCCGTCAGCGTCAACCGGCTTAAGCGCTCTTTCCATCTTAATGATCAACGCGCGTCAGCAAGGCTATCTGTTACTGGCCATCACCATGTGTATTTGGGGTGGCTTTACCCTGAGTACCCGTTTAAGTGCCCTGTGGGGCATTAGTGCTTGGGATCTGGTGGCCTTGCGTTTTATGCTGGCCTTTTGCCTGCTGATGCCGGTTTTGCTATATCGCAAAGATACGGCATTTTTATGGACCCGACAGTCCTTTATCCTGGCGATGATTGGCGGTGTCGGTTACTGCCTGACGGCTTATAGTGCATTTCATTTTGTGCCAGCGGCGCATGCGGCGATTTTCTTGAATGGCTGTATTCCCTTATGTACTGCACTGGCGGCCTGGTTGCTGTTTCGACAGCCCTTTGACCGGCATACCTGGATCAGCGTATTGATCATGCTGCTGGCGATTGCTGCCATGAGTCTGCTGATGTATCAGGAAACCGGTGTCGCTTTCGGTTTTGGCGATCTGCTGTTTTTCCTGAGTGCCTTATGGTGGGGCGTCTTTACGGTGCTGTTGCGGCAATGGAAGCTGTCGGCCTGGCATTCTATGGCCAGTGTAGCCATCTGGTCAGCTTTGGTGTATGTGCCTATTTATTGCCTATTTTTTCCAAAAAACCTGAGTGGTCCCGAACCACTGCATTTAATCGGCCAGACCCTGTTTCATGGAATTTTTGTGGTGATTATTGCCACGCTCAGCTATGTCGAAGCGATTAAGCGTTTAGGTGCTTTTAAGGCTGGCAGTATTGTGACCTTGGCACCGTTTATTGCCGCTATTCTGGCGGTACCGTTACTGAATGAGCCATTGAGCCTGGCGATTGTCTGTGGTCTGCTTGGTATGGGCATTGGGGCGTTACAGCCTTGGCGCTGGTGGGGCCGGAAAGACAGCTTAAGCCAGCAAATCGAACGACAAAACAAGCCGTCTTAAACCGACTGCTGCTGTTGCGCCAAAGTCAGATAGTGTTGATGTAAGGGTTGAAGCTGGGCATAGAGATGCTCCAGATGACCATCATTCAGCACAATATCATCTGCCCGCTGGCGTTTGTCTGCGCGTGACATCTGTACCTGAATAATCTTGCGAATTTGTTCGATACTTTGTCCATCGCGTTGTGAGGCGCGTTGAATCTGCAGTTCTTCAGAGGCATCAATTAACAGGTTGCGCTGGGTCAGTTCATGCTGGTTGCTTTCAAATAACAGTGGAGACACCAGCACCACATAGGCACTGCGGGCTGCCTGTAACTGCTGGATGATCGACTGGCGAATGGCCGGATGGGTAATCGCTTCCAGGGTTTTGCGTGCTGCCGGTTCTTTAAAAATATGCTCGCGTAAGGCACGGCGGTTGAGCTCGCCATTGAGCAGGACCCAGTCGCCAAAGGCCTGATGAATCTGGTTCAGGGCCGGCTGGCCTGGCGCAACCACTTCACGTGCCACCACATCTGCATCGACCACCACAATGCCTTGGGTTTCAAACCAGTGACTTGCTGCCGATTTACCGCTGCCAATGCCGCCAGTTAAACCCAAAACAAATGTCATCCTGTTGTCCTTATTGACCTAAATAAAGCTTCATGATTGCATCACCCCACAAAAAGGCGATCCAGCCGGCAATGGCAATATAAGGGCCAAAGGCAAAAGGCTGGTTCTCTTTGCGGATTTTCAGCAAAATAATGCCAATGATTGCACCAACCAGAGAAGATAGCAACACAATCAGCGGCAGCATCAGCGGGCCCATCCAGGCACCTAAGGCGGCCAGCAATTTAAAATCGCCATAGCCCATACCTTCTTTGCCAGTCACCAGTTTAAACAGGTAATACACCACCCACAGACATAAAAAGCCAATGATATATCCCCAAATGGCAGAGCTAGCGGAGGTGTACAGGGCATAGCTGTTCACCCCCAAGCCGAGTGCAGCCAGGGGGAGGGTATAGCGGTCAGGCAGCAGCTGGGTGTCAAAATCAATAAAGGTCAGGGCAATTAACACATAGGTCAACACCAGGCCAAACAGCATTTGCAGGGTCGGGCCAAAAACCGCGACTACGGTTAAGGCACACACTGCGGTCAGCAGTTCAATAAAAGGATAACGAATACTGATCGGGTTTTGGCATTGGCCACATTTGCCACGTAGAAGCAGCCAGCTGATTACTGGAATATTCTGATACCAGCGAATCGGGCTGTGGCATTTCGGACAGGTCGAGGCTGGCTGACTGAGGCTGATTTTACTTTCATCAATGATGGCCTGTTCAGGATGCAGCAGCATTTGACAGTCATTGCGCCATTCCTGTTCCATCATTTTTGGCGTGCGGTAAATCACCACATTCAGAAAACTGCCAATACATAAACTAAAAATCCCAACTACGAAATACAGCGCAGTTGGGTGTTGAATCAGATAATGAATGAATTCTTGCATTAAACCACAGAGCCCATTTGGAAGATTGGGAGATACATCGCGACCACCAGACCGCCGACCAGAATCCCGAGAACGGCCATAATCAGTGGTTCCATCATCGAGGTTAAGCCATCGACGGCGTTATCGACTTCGTTTTCGTAGTGAGTAGCGACTTTATCCAGCATCGCATCCAGCGCACCGGATTCTTCACCAATCGCAACCATCTGCACGGCCATGGATGGGAATTTATCCGTGACCCGCATGGCAAACTGCAACTGCTGACCGGTGGCGACATCTTCACGGATTTTCATTACTGCTTCTTCATAAACCACGTTGTTGGTGGCGCCGGCAGTGGATTCCAGTGCATCAATTAAGGGAACACCGGCAGCAAAGGTGGTGGCCAGGGTACGACTATAACGCGCGATAATCGCCTTATACACCAGATCACCAAAAATTGGTGCTCTCAGGGCGGCTTTGTCCAGCAGGTCACGGAATTTCTTGCTGCGTTTCTTGGCTTCCAGAAAAGCTGCAATCGCAAAGCCGACCACAATAATCAGCACAAACCAGTATTTCTGGGTCCACTGCGACATATTCACCACCATTTTGGTGAAGGCTGGTAAGTCGGCACCAAAAGAGGTGAAGAGTTCTTCAAACACCGGCACCACTTTGACCATCAGGATAATGGTGACAATCACCGCCACCACAATCACCGTTGCCGGGTATTTCATGGCTTTCTTGATTTTTTGTTTGAGTAATTCGCTCTTTTCTTTATAGATCGCTACCCGGTCCAGCATAGTTTCTAGAGCACCCGACTGTTCACCCGATTCAACCAGCGAGCAAAACAGATTATCGAAATGTTGCGGATATTTACGCAGTGCACCAGCAAAGGTATTGCCCCCTTCGACTTCGCCTTTAATCCCCAATACCACTTCACGCATGGCCGGGTTTTCCAGACCTTCAGCCACAATTTCAAAGCTTTGCACCAGCGGTACACCGGCTTTCATCATGGTCGCCAGCTGGCGGGTAAAAATCGTGATGTCCAGGGTCGAGACTTTTTTCTTCATCAAGCCTTCAAGAATATTTTTCTTCTTCTGGCGGATGGTTTTGATGGTGATCCCTTGCTTGCGCAACGTGACCTTGGCCAGCGCCATATTACGTGCTGGCAGTTCCCCTTTAAGTTTTGCCCCTTTGCGGTCAATCCCTTCATAAATAAAGGTGGGCATCATCTGTGCTTTTTTGACAGCCATGCGTGTTTATCCTTATTTTAAATGCTTCATCTATTCGCTGGTCACACGATTCACTTCCTGTAAAGAAGTGACCCCCTGCATGACCTTGATTAATCCTGAACGGCGTAAATTGTTAAACCCGGATTTTGCCGAGGCTGCTGCAATTTGCAAGGCATTACCATCTTCCATAATAATGCGTGAGATTTCCGGGGTGACTTTCATTACTTCATAGACCCCGACACGGCCTTTATAACCTTCACGACATTCCGGGCAGCCAACCGGCTGATACAGCTGGAACTCTGGCTGGTTTAAATCTTCTTCGGTAAAACCGAGTTCCAAGAGGCTCTGGCGTGGAATCTCCACCGGGGCCTTGCATTTCTGGCACAGACGACGTGCCAGACGCTGGGCAATCACCAAGTTCACCGAGGTGGCGATGTTAAATGAGGGGACGCCCATGTTGCGTAAACGGGTCAGGGTTTCGGGTGCACTGTTGGTGTGCAGCGTCGACATGACCATGTGACCGGTTTGTGCGGCTTTAATGGCAATTTCTGCAGTTTCCAGATCACGGATCTCACCGACCATGACAATATCCGGATCCTGGCGCAGGAATGATTTTAGTGCTGCGGCAAAGGTCAGACCCACTTTCGGGTTGACGTTGACCTGATTGATGCCTTCCAGGTTAATTTCCACCGGATCTTCGGCGGTAGAAATATTGGTGTCTTCGCGGTTGAGAATGTTTAAGCCGGTATATAAAGATACGGTTTTACCGGAACCGGTCGGGCCGGTGATCAGCAACATGCCTTGTGGTTTGTCCAGCGCCTCCATAAACAGCTCTTTTTGCTCCGGTTCATAACCAAGTGCATCAATCCCCAGCATGGCGCTAGATGGATCGAGGATACGCAGTACGATTTTTTCTCCAAACAGGGTCGGCAATGAGTTGACACGGAAGTCGATGGCTTTGTTTTTTGACAGCTTGAGCTTGATCCGGCCATCCTGCGGAATACGTTTTTCCGAGATGTCCATTTGTGACATAACTTTTAAACGTGAGGCGAGGCGTGTGGCCAGCTGTAACGGAGGATTGGCAATCTGGCGCAAAACGCCGTCAATCCGGTAACGGACCCGGTAGCTTTTTTCATAAGGCTCGAAGTGTAAATCCGAGGCACCCATACGGATTGCATCGACCAGTAACTTGTTAATATATTTGACGATTGGGGCTTCATCGCCTTGTGGCTCATCGTTATCTTCTTGTGTTTCGGGAGCGTTGTCGCCAACTTCTAGATCAAAGTCTTCATCAAAGTCAAAGGTGCTGTCTTCGGTAAAGTTCTGTTCAATCAGCCGTTCCAGCTTGTCATGCTCAACAATCACCACTTCAATATTCAGCTTGCTGTTAAAGCGGATCGCATCAATGGCTTCGATATTGGTTGGGTTACTGGTAGCAATATAAAGCTGATTGTGACGTCGGAAAATGGGCAGAATTCGGTATTTGGTGAACAGTTTTTCATCTAGACCTTCACGTACAATCAGACGCGAATCGTACACCGCCAAGTCAAAAATCGGTTCACCAAATTCATAGGAAATTTTTTCAGCAATGGTCAGCGGTGAAATCTGCAACTGCTGAATTAAATACGGCACAATATCGGTCTCGGCTTTTTTCGCCGCGACAATGGCTTGCTGCATATTTTCAGCCGTCACAAGCCCTTCTTCGACCAGTCGCCGAATAAAACCTGTAAATCTAGGCATTGCTTGTTGTACTGACATTCCCCAACGTCCTTAAAAAAAATCAAAAAAGTTTGTTTATAATTGGTATCACAAAATTATACTTTTGTTGCATAAAAATACCATATCTGAAAATGATGTCACCACCTAAGTATCCCCTAAAAGCATGAACCAGTCGCAATTAATCGGCAAAGATTTTTTGTTAAGCCGGTGTTCAGATGGGCTTATTTAGACTGTAGATCTAAAAATGCTGCAACAAATTGTTCTGCCCTGAACCGATTTACGTGTAGAATGTGCGCGATTGAAACATAGGTATTTGAATAGGTATTGTATGTCGGGTTCGGCGATTACGCCTTGGGTGATTGGCAATTGGAAAATGAACCCAGTGCAAGCAGAAGCGCAACAGCTGGTTTCAGAATTTAAAACATTATTAGAACAGCAGGCCATTGATGCCGCACAGTGTCATTTAGGGGTTGCGCCAGTTGCAATCGCATTGGGCAGTGTTCAGGAACAGCTGAAAACTGCGGTACGTCCGGTGTATACCGTGGCACAAGATGTTTCACGTATTGCTGGTTTAGGTGCTTATACTGGTGAGGTGAGTGCCGAGCTATTAAAAGACAGCCAGATTGGCTTTGTACTAGTCGGTCATTCAGAACGCCGTGAAATTTTTGCTGAAAATGTGCAAATTCTAAATGCAAAAATTCAAAATGCACTGGCAGCCGGTCTGACCGTAATTTACTGTGTCGGTGAAAGCCTGCAGCAGCGTGAAAGTGGCCAGGCCGAGCAGGTGGTGTTACAGCAGATTTGTGACATTGCAGCAGTGGTTGAGGCAGAGCAGTGGCAGAATATTGTAATTGCCTATGAGCCAATCTGGGCGATTGGTACCGGTAAAACCGCTTCGCCTGAAGATGCACAGGCCATGCATGCCAAAATTCGTGAAGGTCTGACCCAGCTGACCAGCTATGGTCCGCAAATGGCTATTCTGTACGGTGGTAGTGTTAAGCCGGAAAATGCAGTAGAGTTAGCAGCCTGCCCAGATATTAATGGCGCGCTGGTCGGCGGTGCTTCTTTAAATGCGGCATCGTTCCATCAAATTGCGCAGGCCTTTGCCAATACACAATAATTAGGAGTTCAGCATGCAAACTTTTGTGCTGGTAGTACATATTATTTTAGCCGTCTTGATGATTGTGCTGATTCTAGTTCAGCACGGCAAAGGGGCAGATGCTGGTGCTTCTTTTGGTGGCGGCGGTGCGGCGACCGTATTTGGTGCCTCTGGTTCGGGTAATTTTATGACCCGTTTGACTGGAATTTTAACGGCTTTGTTCTTTATCACCAGTCTGACCCTGGCGGTATTTGCCAAACAGCAAACCACCGATGCCTACAGTTTAAAATCAATTCCGGCGACCACAACCGCGCCGGCAACATTGCCTGATTCTTCACCAACTACACCTCAAACTGGCGAATAATTGCAATTAGGCCTTTATTTTTCGCGGTGATGCGACTAGAATGCGTCACAGCTGCGGTGGTGGTGGAATTGGTAGACACGCTACCTTGAGGTGGTAGTGCTTTCGGGCGTGGGGGTTCAAGTCCCCCCTTCCGCACCAAACTTATAATCCAGAACATAAGTTTGGTGTATGCAGCAAAACTTCTGTTGATGCGGGATGGAGCAGTCTGGTAGCTCGTCGGGCTCATAACCCGAAGGTCGTTGGTTCAAATCCAGCTCCCGCTACCAATCAATCCTTTTTAAAGATGCAAACTTTAAAAGGCGGCTTAAGTTTCTTGAGCTGAGAAGAGTTATTTGTACGCTGATGCGGGATGGAGCAGTCTGGTAGCTCGTCGGGCTCATAACCCGAAGGTCGTTGGTTCAAATCCAGCTCCCGCTACCATTTTTAATGGTTGAGTAATATATTTCATGTTGGTTGAATCTGACGCTTGTTACTCATTATTCAGCGATAAATAACGCCATATACAGGACATACGATTTTCATTGAAAATTGCGCATATTTTGTATATAATTTTTGCACGTTGATGCGGGATGGAGCAGTCTGGTAGCTCGTCGGGCTCATAACCCGAAGGTCGTTGGTTCAAATCCAGCTCCCGCTACCAAGTTTCTTAAGAGGCTCACAACAAGGTGGGCCTTTTTGCACAGTGGACATTGGTTTTTCTGTGTAATAATAGGGGCGATTTACGCCCTTTTTTATTGGCTATCGTGTAGTGTCGATATGAGCCGGATACGGCATAAACTCAAGTGTCATGTTTCACTACTACTATAGCTTGAATGAGACTGTAGTGGTCAGATCAGGCCATTGAATCGCACCCATATGACGAGAGTAAATGAAGCTATCAAATAAAACCCAGGCACTCCAGGACTTGATTGCACCCGCAGTTGCAGCCTGTGATGTAGATTTGTGGGGAATTGAATTCCTGCCACAAGGTAAACGCTCACTATTGCGTATTTATATCGACAAAGCGGTTGATGAAAATGCCGCACCGGTCCTGAATGAAGACGGTGAACTCGAGCAGGGTCGTGGTGTAGGCGTACAGGATTGTGTGCGCGTGACTCAGCAAGTGGGCGCCATTTTGGACGTTCATGATCCGATCTCAGGTGAATATGCACTCGAAGTGTCTTCACCAGGTTGGGATCGTCCGTTTTTCCAGCTGGAACAGCTTCCTGCCTATATTGGCCAGACCATTGCCTTGCGTTTGATTAGCGCGGTAGAAAACCGTCGTAAATTCCAGGCGAAACTGGTGGCAGTTGACCTTGAAAATGAAACCATTCAGGTTGAAGTTGAAAAACAGCAAGTGCTGGAAATTGACAGCCACAATATCGATAAGGCCAATCTGGTTTATCAAGATTAATTCAATAAATAAGAATCTAAAATAGGTGACTTATGGCACGCGAAATTCTTACCGTCGTTGAAACGGTTAGTAACGAAAAAGGTGTAAGTCGTGAAGCAATCTTTGAGGCGCTAGAGCAGGCTCTTGTTGCTGCGACGAAAAAGAAATTTTACGAAGGCACAAATGCGGAAGAAGCACGTTTACGTGTAGAAATCGACCGTAAAACAGGTGACTACCGTACTTTCCGTCAATGGGAAGTGGTGGCGGATGAAGATCATGAAATGCCAGCATGTCAGGATGCGATTTCTGATGTCGATCCGGCGCAGTGGTCAATTGGTGACATTCGCGAACTTGAAGTGGAATCAATTGATTTCGGTCGTATTGCGGCGCAAATTGCCAAACAGGTAATTGTTCAGAAAATTCGTGAAGCAGAACGTGCACTCGTTGCCGATGCTTATGAAGCCAAAGTGGGCGAGCTGATTTACGGTGAAGTGAAAAAGCAGACCAAAGATGGCTTTATCATTGATTTAGGTGACAATGCCGAAGCGTATCTGGCACGTGAAGAAATGATTCCAAAGGAAATTCTGCGTCCAAAACAGCGCGTGAATGCCATTTTATTTAACGTCAACCGTGAAGGTCGTGGTGCGCAATTACTATTGTCACGTGCGAAACCTGAAATGCTGATGGCGTTAATGAAAAAAGAAATTCCTGAAATTTCTGAAGAAATCATTGAAATCAAGGCGGCTGCGCGTCAACCAGGCGTTCGTGCTAAGATTGCAGTGAAAACCAACGATCATCGTATTGATCCGGTTGGTGCATGTATTGGTATGCGTGGTACGCGTATCCAGGCAGTCCAGCAGGAACTTAATGGTGAACGTATTGATGTGGTGGTGTGGTCAGATGATCCGGCACAGTACATTGCCAGCGCTTTAGAGCCGGCTGATGTATCGAGTATCGTGATTGATGAAGATGCACGTACTGCTGACATTATTTTTGCCACCAGCGATCAATTGGCCCGTGCCATTGGTTCACAAGGTCAAAACGTACGTCTGGCATCTGAACTGACCGGTTATAAACTGGACATGATGCTGGAAGAAGAATATTACGCGCGTCAGCAAAATGAAGCGCAGCAATATCTGGATATGTTTGTATCGCGTTTGGACATTGCAGAAGACCTGGCGATGGCACTGGTTGAAATGGGCTTCACTTCACTGGAAGAGATTGCCTATGTACCAGCAGAAACATTTGATGAAATTGAGCTTGATGCCGAGCTGGTTGAATTATTGCAAAGTCGTGCCAAAGAAGTGGCTTTGGCAGATGCGTTAAAACAGCAAGAAAATATTCAGGATCCGAGTGACGAACTTCTGGCAATGGAAGGGATGACACAAGAGATCGCCTATGCGCTTGCTGCTCGTGGTGTAGTGACCGTTGATGACTTGGCAGACCAGGCCACCGACGATATCGCAGATATTGAAGGTCTAGGTGCTGACAAAGCGGGTCAACTCATTATGAAAGCACGCGAATCATGGTTTAACTAGGAGGTAATGTATGACGGACAAGACGATTAAAGAGTTAGCGCTCAGCGTAGGACGTCCAGTTGAGAAACTCCTGGAGCAGGTTCGTGATGCAGGTTTACCGCAACGTAAAGCTGACGACATTATTTCCACTGAACAACAAGATACCCTCGTGACCCACTTGAAAAAAGTACATGGTCAAGATGCGGGTAATGCAGGACAAATCACGTTGAAACGTAAAACTACCAGTACTGCTAAAGTGGCAAGTACGTCAGGTAAGGCGAAAACAATTAATGTAGAAGTGCGCAAGAAGCATACATTTGTCAAGCCAGACCCTGAGCAAATCAAAGCAGAAGCTTTGGCTAAAGCACAGGCTGAAGCAGAAGCCAAAGCAGCTGAACAGCAAGCCCGTGAACCGGCGAAGCCAAAAGCTGCGCCAGAAGCTGCCAGCAAAGGCGAATCTAAAGCCAAACAGGCCTTAGAAGCAATGCGTGCTGCTGCGAAACAGGAAACCGCCAAACAGGAAACTTCTAAAGCCGCTGTGGTGGTGAAGCGTAAATCAACCAACAAGCCAGTGGTGAAAGCCCAGGTTAAAGTGGTTGAAACGCCTGAGCAAAAACGCGCCCGTGAAGAACAGGCAGCACAGTTGAAAGCGACTGAAGAAGCTGCACGTCGTAAGGCAGCTGAAGAAGCGCAGCAACGTACCCTTGAGCAAATGCGTAAAATGGCATCGAAGTATTCATCTGATGATGCTGCACCGACCATTCGCGTAATTGATGATTCACCATTGGCCGCAGGTCTGGTGGGTCAGGCGTATGAAGATTCATTTGCCAAAGAAGACCGTGAAATCAAACGTGGTGGCGGAACCAAAGATACCCGTGGCCAGAAGAAAGGCGGCCGTCGTGGTGAAGAACAGTCATTCCGTGACAACTCGCATAAACGTGGTTTAAAAACCAGTCAGGCCAACAAGCATGGCTTTGAAAAACCGGTGAAAAAACAGGTTTATGATGTAGAAATTGGTGAAACCATTATTGTGGCTGACTTGGCTGCGAAAATGGCAATTAAAGTACGTGAAGTAATCAAGACCCTGATGAAGATGGGTGAGCTGGTCACACAAAACCAGGCCATTGATCAGGATACTGCGGTGCTTGTGGTTGAAGAAATGGGCCACAATCCGGTGCTGGTGTCTGAAACTGCGGCAGAAGACAACCTGCTGGAAGCGGCTGAAGAAGCACGTGGTGAGCAAACTACGCGTCCACCTGTTGTTACCATCATGGGTCACGTTGACCATGGTAAAACCTCGCTTCTTGACCGTATCCGCCGTGCTAAAGTGGCACAAGGCGAAGCCGGTGGTATTACCCAGCATATCGGTGCTTACCATGTGACAACAGACAAAGGTATCATCACCTTCCTAGATACTCCGGGTCACGCCGCGTTTACCGCGATGCGTTCACGTGGTGCCAAAGCGACTGATATCGTGGTGTTGGTGGTTGCAGCAGATGATGGCGTGATGCCACAAACTGCAGAAGCGATTGACCATGCGCGTGCAGCGGGTACGCCAATCATTGTTGCCATCAACAAGATGGACAAAGATTCAGCTGATCCAGACCGCGTACTGAACGAATTAACCACCAAGGAAATCGTGCCTGAAGAATGGGGCGGTGATGTTCCAGTCGCCAAAGTTTCCGCGCATACCGGTGCCGGCATTGACGAATTACTTGACCTGATTTCAATTCAAGCAGAAATGATGGAATTGAAAGCCTCTGAAGAAGGTGCAGCACAAGGTGTGGTGATTGAAGCACGTGTTGATAAAGGCCGTGGTGCAGTGACCTCGATTCTGGTTCAAAACGGTACCCTGAAAGTGGGTGACTTGGTACTTGCCGGTTCATCTTATGGCCGTGTACGTGCCATGACCGATGAAAACGGTAAACGCATCAAGTCTGCTGGTCCATCAATTCCAGTGGAAATTCTGGGTCTGCCAGAAGCGCCAATGGCGGGTGATGAAGTACTAGTGGTCAATGACGAGAAGAAAGCGCGTGAAGTTGCTGATGCGCGTATGGATCGTGAACGTCAGAAACGTCTTGAGCGTCAGTCTGCAATGCGTCTTGAGAACATCATGGCGTCTATGGGCAAGAAAGATGTGCCGATTGTGAATGTGGTACTGAAAACTGACGTACGTGGTACGCTGGAAGCATTACACGTGGCACTGGCCGAGCTTTCAACGGATGAAGTGAAAGTCCGTGTGATTGGTTCAGGTGTCGGTGCGATCACTGAATCTGACGTAACGCTGGCTGAATCTTCAGAAGCGGTACTGCTGGGCTTTAACGTTCGTGCCGACAATACTGCACGTCAAAAAGCCGATGCTGACGGTATCGACATCCGTTACTACTCGATCATCTATCAATTGATTGATGACGTGAAAGATGCGATGAGCGGCAAGCTGGCACCAGAACACCGTGAAACGATTCTGGGTGTGGCGGAAGTCCGTGAAGTATTCCACTCAAGCAAGTTCGGTGCAGCAGCAGGCTGTATGGTACTGGAAGGTACTTTACACCGTAACAAGCCGATTCGCGTATTACGTGATGATGTGGTGGTGTTCCAGGGCGAACTTGAATCTCTGCGTCGTTATAAAGACGTGGTGGAAGAAGTCCGTGCTGGTATGGAATGTGGTCTTGCAGTCAAAGGCTATAAAGACATCAAAGTACAAGACAAGATTGAAGTGTACGATGTCCAACTAATTAAACGGAGTCTTTAATGGCGGGTAGTCAGCGTCTTAAGCGAATGGCAGATACGGTACAACGCGAGTTGTCCGACCTGATCCGCCAGGAGCTGAAAGATCCACGTCTGGGTGGTCTGGTGACCATCTCGGCGGTGAAAGTCAGCCCAGATTTAGGCTATGCCGAAGTGTATGTGACCGTAATGGGTCGTGAACTTGGCGATGAGCAAAGTGAAGCGGCAAACAAGGAAACCCTGGATGTGCTTAACAAAGCCTCCGGTTTCCTGCGCCATGAGCTGAGCCGTCGGATCAAGACCCGGATTACGCCGCGTTTGCGTTTCCATTACGACAAAACCAATGCCTACGGTAACTATATGTTTGGTCTGATTGCAGAAGCAGTAAAAGATTTACCAGCTGCCGATGCAAAAAAAGATGAAGAATAAGTAGGCCAGCAGGTCTATGCAAAAAAGCCACCTTCGGGTGGCTTTTTTTATGTCATCCGGAATTGCTTAACTTGCTTATCTTTCAGCAGAAACAAGCGCTTTAAGATTGCAATCAGGCAAGGGCAGGGCGGTTGAGACAGCACATAAAAAACCTGACCAGGAACAATCCGGGTCAGGTTTTTTTAGAAGATGAAGCGAAGACTTATTCGTCTTTAGAGGGTTTGATTCTGCCCAGTGGTTCACGATCTGTAAAGGCGCGGCGACGGCTACGCTGCCATGGTAGCGGACGTTCCAGGGTTTCTGGGACTTCACCACTCATCGAGCGCAGACGTAAATGCAGGGCTGCCTGTGCCATCAGGTTGGCCGATACCGGCGCGGTAATAAAGGCAAACAGGGTAATCAGCACTTCGGCAAAACCAAAGCGACCCAGATAAGCCGAATAAATAATGGCAGCAATCAGGAAGCTGCCCAGACCTAAGGTACTGGACTTGGTCGGGGCATGCAGGCGCATAAACAGGTCCGGCAGACGAATCATGCCAATTCCGCCGACCAGCATAAAGAAGGTGCCGATTAACAGGAAAATGGAGACCAGGATTTCCATCATCAGTTGCATGCTGTTCTCCTAATCAATCACGTGGCCAGAGGTGAAGTAACGGGCCAGGGCAGCGGTTGAAACAAAGCCCAGCATCGCCACCAGTAACGCACCTTCAAACAGTGAAGTACTGGTCCAGTAAATGCCCAGCACCACAATCAGACAGGTCGCATTTAAAAACAGGGTATCCAGCGCCAGCAGACGATCCACAATTGACGGTCCCATAATCAGGCGAATCAGGCACATAAACATCGAGCCGGCAATGGCAATCAGGCAGATGCCAAGCGCATAAGGCAATATCATCATGAGGCCGCTCCTGTCTTGACGTTAAAGATTTCAATCAGCGGCTGTTCATAACGGCTCTTGATCAGGGCAATTTCAGCTTCTTCGTCATCTGTACTTAAGGCATGCACCAGAATATCGCCACGGTCCTGGTCAATACCGGCCGTGACCGTCCCCGGCGTGGTGGTAATGATCATCGCCAGCAGGGTGTTGACCTGTTCATGCTCGGTCTCCAACGGTACACGGAACCATTTCGGATGCAGCGCATCGGTGGGTCCCAGCACCTGTTTGGCGACGCGGATATTGGAAAGGATAATATCCCAGACCACCACCCAGAACAGTTTAAAGGCTGGCACCCAGTGGATATTCGGGGTGCGGGCAATAAACGGTTTGACCATTAGCGGAATCAGGATACTCAGGATCAATGCCATCAGCAGATTGCCGGCAGAAACACTATGTGCCAGTAACAACCAGCTAATGGCCACAATCACCGAAACAAAGGGATGTGGCAGCCAGATATCCCAAAACGATGTCTTTTGCATAGTTATGGCTCCATAGGTTTAAGTTGTGGCAGGTCGTCGCTGGCGGCGTCCTGCTCAATCTGCTGATTGATCTGACGTTGTTTATAGTCCGAAATATGCTCACCTTCCAGTGTATTTGGACTGATTACATACGGAATCAGCTTGGCATTCGGGTCCGGTTTTTCACCACTGTATTTGGTTTCTGGCAAATAGTTTGGATCATAAGGCTGGACGCTAATCACCTGGCCGGTTTCATCCTGCTTTAACACCGCCATTTCATACAGACGGTTGTTCTGCATTTGCTGGGCCGTGCTAAAGGCATAACGCTGGATTGGATTAGCAAAAACCACATAAGCCACCAGTGCTGCCAATAACAGGTAAATGGCCTTATCATTGCCTTTCGGGGCCTTGGCTGGCAGGGCCTGGTAGCTGTGATAGGCGTCATTGTCCGGATCATCTTCCGGACGCGATGCGCGCCAGAACAGGATAAAGCCAACCCGGGTCAGGGCCAGAATACTGAGTAAACCAACTAGCAGCACCACGGCAATAATAATGCCCTGATAAGGCGCATCAGCCGTGGCCTGTAACAAGAATACTTTACCGAGGAAGCCACTAAAAGGCGGCAGGCCGGCAATCATCAGTGCAATCAGCAGATAGGTAATTGACATCACTTTATGCTGTTTCATTTGCGGGGCGATATTAAAGTGATCCTTAAATTCACCGCGCTGCGCCGTGACCCAGCCGCAGAACAGATAGAAGGCAGCGGCAATTAAGGTACTGTGTACCAGATAATACAACGCTGCCGTCCAGGCCTGGGTGCTAAACAGGGCAATCGCAATCAGGATGGTCCCAATCGACGACAGCATCATAAAACCGACAAAACGGCGTAAGCGTTCTGCCCCAATTGCGCCGATGACGCCATACAGCGAGGTAATCAGGCCAATTGGCAATAACCAGTTGCTGAGAATTTTCTGGCTCAGTTCATCATCAAAGACCGTCCCATTGACCCTTAAAATCGCATAAATCCCGACCTTGGTCATAATGGTAAAGATCGCCGCCACAGGCGTTGCCGCTACGGCATAGGTTTTCGGTAACCAGAAGCCGACCGGCAGCATCGCCGCTTTAATCCCGAACACAATAAACAGGATCAAGCCGCCGACCACCGCCAGACGATGCTGATCTTCTGCCAGCGTCGGTATTAAACGGGCCACATCGGCCATGTTGAGGCTGCCGACACTGCCGTAAATCATACCCAGACCAATCAGGAACAGTGCTGAAGCCAGCAGGTTGATGGTGACATAATGCACCCCAAGCTGAAAGCGCGGTTTGCCCTGGCTATGTAGCAACAGCACATAAGAAGCCAGCAGTAGCACTTCAAAAAATACGAACAGGTTAAATAAATCGCCGGTGAGGAAAGCCCCGCACAAGCCCATCATCAGGAAATGGAACATGGCATGGAAGTAGCGGCCGCGTTCATCCCATTGCTGGCAGGCGAACCACAGCACTGGCAAGGCCAGACCGTAAGTCAGTACCAGCATTAGCGCAGACAGCTGATCCAGCACCAGTACAATCCCGAATGGAGCCGACCATTCAGACAGGTTGTAGACGGTAATCTGGCCGGTTTTGGCCAGCATCAGATAGCTGATCGCCAAGCCCAGTCCGAGAATAGTCGAAATCAGGCTGATGCCACGACGCCACGGCTGGCGCCAGTCATACGACAGCGAACCCGAACCCGGGTTGCCCAGCAGCACCAGAATAAAACCGGTAAAAGCCGGCAGCAGGATGCTGAGAATAGGAGTGTGTTGCGCCCATAATTGGATAAAGTCATGCATTATGGCTCATCCTCACGTGGGTCAAGTAAAGCAGGATCATCTTTGGCATCCACATGGTCGGTTCCCGATTCATAACGGCTGCGTAAGGCCAGCTGCACCACAAAGGCAGTGGTGGCAAAGCCAATTACAATAGCAGTCAGCACCAGTGCTTGCGGTAAAGGGTCGGTGGATTGCGCCGCCGTGGTTAAAATGGCCGGCGCATTCAGCTGAATCCGCCCCATGGCGAACAGGAAAATATTGACTGCATAACCAATCATGGCCAGGCCCAGTACCACCGGAAAGGTACGTGCCCTTAAGATCAGGTACACGCCGGTGGCGACCAGTAAACCTACAGAGGTTGCGACTAAAAATTCGATACTAATCATGCTTACCCCCGAGGAATTGGACCAGACATACTGGAATGACGCGAGTCGCCCAGCACGGAAATCAGCAACATGGTTGCCCCGACAACGGTAACGTAAACTCCAACATCAAACAGTGCCGCTGAAGCCAAATGCAGTTCACCAATCACCGGCGGATTGACATAAATATGTGCACTGGTCAGGAATGGACGGCCCCAGAACCAGGCTGCAATCCCGGTCAGGCCGGCAATGGTCAGACCGGAACCAATCCAGATTTCATATAAACGTCCGGATTTGGCTTTCAGCATTTGCTCGGTTTGGTCCTGACCAATGGCAATGTACTGAATGATCAGTGCCATTGATGTGACCAGTCCGGCAATAAAGCCACCGCCTGGCAGATTGTGCCCGCGCAGGAAAATATACAGGCTGACCACTAAGGCCACCGGTAAAATCCAGGAAGCGGTCATGCGCAGCATCAGTGGAGATGGGTTAAAACGATAGGTCAGGCCCTGCGTCATGGTGGTGCCGTGGGCACGCATCCCATCCATCAGGCAGAGGGCGCCAATGGCAGCAATACCGAGTACGGTAATTTCGCCGAAGGTATCGAAACCACGGAAGTCGACCAGAATCACGTTGACCACGTTGGTACCGCCGCCCAGTGGAATTGACTGCTGATTAAAGAACCATGAAATCGAGTTGTGATCACGGGTCATGATTAACCAAGCCAGCCAGCTAATACCAGCACCGGCCAGAATTGCAATCCCGGCATCGCGCCAGCGGCGGGTGCTGCTTGATTCATACGGGGTTAATTGTGGCAGCAGCGACAGGCTCATCAGTAACAAGACGGTGGTCACCACATCGACGGTAATCTGGGTTTGAGCCAGATCCGGAGCCGACAGGGTTACAAAGATCATGGTTACCACCAGACCGACGGCGCCACTGATCAGGACAGCTTTAATCCGTTCATGATGGAACCACAGCATCATCCAGCAGGCACTGAATAACAGCAGCCACAAGACAATGGCAATTGCAGGTGCCTGGGTCAGCTCACGCGTACCGGTACCAATCCCCTGATTCAGCAGCGGCACCGACACCAGTGCAATAGTAAACACCAGAATCCAGAACAGATAACTTTGTAGGGAGCCGTTTTCGGTCAGGCGTTTAAAGCGGCGCGAGTTCAGCAATAGGCCTTTTAAGAACAGGTCAAATAACACCCGTCCCTGTAAGCGGCCCAATGCCGGATCAAGATCAATCTCGCGGATACGGCCGCCTTTGGCCAGGGCAAAATACATCACCAGACCGCCCACCAGCGCAATCACACTCATTAGCAATGGCAGGTTAAAGCCGTGCCAGATGGCCAGATGGGTGCCTTCAAAATTCATCAGCTGGGTACTGGCACGGGTGGTGCTATTGACCAGATGCTCAACCAGCAGGGCAGGGAACAGGCCGACCGCAATACATAAAATCGCCAGAATCAGGGCCGGTGCGCGCATGCCCATTGGCGGTTCATGTGCATCTTTATTGGGTACGTCTTTGCCAATCGGGCCATCGAAGAACACGCCATGCACTAAGCGCACCGAATAGGCCACGGCAAAAATACCGGCCAGTGTCGCCACAATTGCCGAGATCACCACCACCGGTCCGCTTAAATTGGCCAGCAGTTCGGTAAAGAACATTTCTTTGGACAGGAAGCCGTTGAACAGAGGCACACCTGCCATCGACGCAGCCGTAATCATGGTCAGCGTACCGGTAAACGGTAACAGCTGCCATAAGCCACTCAGTTTGCGTAAATCACGGGTGCCGGATTCATGGTCAATAATCCCGGCAATCATGAACAGCGCCGCTTTAAAGGTGGCGTGGTTAATAATATGGAAAATGGCTGCAGCTACGGCCAGCGGAGAACCAATCCCGAGCAGGCAGACAATCAGGCCCAAATGGCTGATGGTAGAATAGGCCAGCAGACCTTTCAGATCTTCTTTGAAAATGGCAAAGAAAGCCGCGATACACAGGGTAAACAGACCAACAAAGGTCACCAGATTATGGTACAGCGCTGCGCCGGCAAAAATTGGCAGCAGACGTGCCAGCAGGAAAATTCCGGCTTTCACCATGGTCGCGGAGTGCAGATAGGCCGATACCGGCGTTGGTGCCGCCATGGCATTCGGCAACCAGAAATGGAACGGGAACTGGGCACTTTTGGTAAAGGCGCCAAGTAAAATCAGCAATAAACTGGGTACAAACAGCGCATGGCTTTGAATCTGATCGGTCATGGTCAGAATCTGGTCTAGCTCATAGGTGCCGGTGATCTGTCCGAGCAGGACAAAACCACCGAGCATAGCCAAGCCACCCATGCCGGTAATGGTCAGGGCCATACGTGAGCCGCGTTGAGCCGCTTCGTAATTGCTCCAGTAACCCACCAGCAGGAAGGAGGAAATACTGGTCAGTTCCCAGAACACCAGCAGGATAATCAGGTTATTCGACAATGAAATCCCGAGCATGGCTGCCATAAACAGCATGAGCAGGAGATACAGTTTGCTGAGGGAGTTTTTGGGGCTTAAATAATAATAAGCATAAATAAAGATGAGGGTACCGATACCGGTAATCAGCAAAGAAAATAATAAACCTAAAGCATCCAGGCGAAAGCTTAAATCAATCCCTAACTGGGGTAGCCACGACCATGACTGAATGATGGTGGCGCCATTAAAGACATCCTTTGCTTGAGTCAGTAACAGGATCAGACTGCTTAAACTGACTCCTATCGCCCCTAAAGCCGTTACCCCGCGCGAGAATTGCTTCAGCCACGAGACAAGGGTTGTGCCAAGTACCAGCGGTAGCAATATAATAATCGATAGCACACTCGTATCCATTGTCTTGATAGGTTCAAAACCTAAGGGTGAATCTTATCTTTCAAGGATTACAGGAATGCAAGGAGCAGTCCAAAATACTCAATCTTGAAAGCCGAAAAATAGAATTATGTCTAAATAAACAAGTTGTGTTGCGCAACTTGAGAAACTTATAGAAAATCGGATTTTACTATAAAAATATAAATCTGATTGATTTTATTACATGAATAAAACAACATCAATTTGTTTTTGCGCACACGGCAGACATTATACGCCGCCGAACTTTTTTCAGGATGAAATTGTTAGATCAGACCGGATTTTTTCGGCTGATTTTCCGATATTCCCCTCTATTCAAAGCCGTATTTAAGGCAACGGATGCGGGGTCGAGGTGTCATCATCATTTTGCAGCCGTTTCAGCAAGGCTTCCTGCTGTTCGGCACTCAGTTGCTGCTGAATCTGCTGATAGATGTCATCTATGCTGGTGGGCTCCTGTACCGCTTCACTCAGGCTTTCATCGCTGCTGCTGACTTCAGTCTGCATAAACTGGGCATAAATAGCGTCCAGCTGTTCCTGCACCGGTTGCAAATGAATTGGATGCAATTGCTGCTGATCCAGTCTTAAACATTGATAGTCTTCGGCATTTTCCAAGAGTGCCGTGCGGTTACCGGTGGCAATAATCTGCAGTGCCGGAAAAGCCTGATGCAAACGTGCCAGAATTACCGAGGCCATATCCTGATCAAGCTGATGATCGACCTGATCAATCAGCAGAATGCCGTCGCCTTCTAGAGTCGGATACAGACTATAAGGATTCAGCAGACATAAACGCCGCACAATATCTCCGACCAGTGCAATCCAGTTGCGGATACTGTTGGACAGCTGCTGATACAGCTGGGTTTTGCCCTGATAGGTGACCATTAATTGCAGTTTTGGATGATATTGTAGATAAATCTGGCTCAGTTCTGGCAGTACAATCTGTAGTGCATCGCGCAGGGCCTGCAGACTTGGCGCGTGCATCTGGGCATGTGCCTGCATCAGTTTGTCACGCCGTGGAGGTTCTGCGTCGGGATGCTGCGGATGTAATAACTGTTCAATCAGTTGGGCGCTCTGAGCATTTTCAATATCGGAAATTTCCCGGAACCACTCAAAAAAACGTGTAAAGGTGGTGAAGGGGATAGCAGAAATTTCATAGGCATGTGCAGCCTGAAAAATCAGCGGATTGTTTTTACTCAGCAGATTGACTTCATTGACAAAACGTTCGGCCGGATAATAGGCAATTAATGGCAGGCCTTGTAGCGGGTCCTGTTTTACCGCCTGCTGGTACAGGCTGACCATTTTTTCTAGTTTCTGGGTTTCAGCCTTGCTGACCCCGACGCCGTTGCTGTTCAGGGTTTTGTACAGCTGCCAGTCGCAGCACTGACGGTCCTGCTGCTGGGCATCGCTGCTTTCCGGCAGGCTGCCAATGTCTTTGGGAAAACACACGCACAGGTCAATTTTGGACTGCAGCCGGGTGTGCATAATGTCCTGATCAAGCATGACCAGTCCGGAGGTGCGTAAATCTTTATAGCGGGCAGCAAACCAGGTCAGTGCCTGATAGGTGAAGCGCAGTAGCGAGGTTTTACCGGAACTCTGATTGCCCAGAATTAAGGCCACAGGCTGTTGCTGCGGATGCAGTTGTAGCTGAAGGTCGGTAAAGTGGGTGATGTGCTTGAACTGGACAGACTGAATTTTCATGGGTCACCTGCATGCTTTAACCCACCGCCTTACGCAAGGACACCGGCATCTGCTGTTTCAGCTGTTGCACCAGATCGTAAATATGATGGATATTTAAGCTTACTTTAGCACGTGTGCAGGCCACGTACAGTAATCGTAACTCTTCATCACTAATTTTATGATCACGTTCATTGACCTTGAACTGATAGTCATCTTCCAGATGCACGCGGTCCCATTCCAGCCCTTTGGCTTTGTGCGCGGTTGAAATAATATAGTCCGCCTGACCAATCGGGGTGATTTTGGCTAGCGCCTTTTTCAGCGGATCGGTACCATGATCATCCACCAGTTTTACCAGCGGCTTAATGTCGCTGCCTTCATTGGTTTCGCAATATTCATGTACATCGTGCCAGGAGTTAAACCAGGCCAGTTCCGGCACATCGGTGACGCGGCGGCCCTGTTTCAGCATACTGGCGGCATCGACAAAGCGGTTCAGTTTGACATGATCGGCCTGCAGGCTGACCTTGTCACCATGTACCAGACCGGCCAGCAGCAATTCCATCGCCCGGGCATTGGTGCGGCATAAAATCGCATCACGCTGTTTGGTATGCGGCTTGTTCACCACTTTGGAATGTAAATCCGGGTTGCCGAGCAGCGGCACAGTTTCATTTAAACCGCCGAGAATGGCATTGGCGGTCATGGCGATGTCCGGACCAAAACGGAATGAGGTGGTTAAGCGCGACTCCGGCAAAGGCAGTTGCTGCATGGCGTTGATGGCACCGCGCCAGGCATAAATTTGCTGATGGGCATCGCCAACATAAATCACCTGGGTGTTACGCTGTTTGAGCAGAATCCCCAGCATTAGCGGGTCGGCATCTTGCGCTTCATCAAACAGCACATAATCGGCCGGAATATTCGGTTCCGACAGTGCCCACAGTTTCAGGTAAATATCATGACCGATTCCGGCCTGATGGTTCGGATCTATCGATTCCAGCCAGCGCCGTTCTACTGCCGGATACAAATGTTTTTGCAGCAGCTCGGCATCATCGGGATGTAGCCAGTTCGGTGCCTGAATATGCCGTGGTGCCGGATATTGCGAGCTGGTCGAGCAGAAATAGCCAACTGCATTGGCCACCAGACTGGCCAGCCGTGAAGGCATCAGCACATATTTTTCATAGCGGCCACCCATCATCCGGCGCAGGGTAATTGGCTCGAGACGATATTCCTTGGCAATAAAACTCGGACTCAGGCGCGGCAGGCGCAGTTTGTCGGTGACTCCACGTGGAACACTACGAAAGGCCAGCGAGTGAAAGGTGCGACAATCGACATTGCGATGAAACTTGTGTTGCGCTTCTGCGGCAATGGATTTGTTAAAGGCCAGATACATGCCACGCCGCTCCGGCATGGCTTCACTGATCATCTGCAAGGTGGTGGTTTTCCCTGTGCCGGCATAGGCAATCACCTTGAAGGATTTGCCCAGACGTGCGTTATCAATGGCAGTGGCCTGCTCATAGGTGGCGGTCGGTTTCTTCAGCTCAGACACAGGGCGACAGCTTAAGCCTGAGTACGGTTGGCTTTTTCCACCAGACCGGATAAGCCCTGACGGCGTGCCAGTTCATTCAGAATCAGTTGCGGGTCCAGATTGAAATAGCCGAGCATGACCAGGCTGTGGAACCATAAGTCAGCCACTTCATAGATCAGGTCATTTTTATTGTCTTCATAAGCTGCAGCCTGATATTCCTTGGCTGCCAGAATAGTTTCTACGCTTTCTTCACCAACTTTTTCCAGAATCTTGTTCAGGCCTTTGTGATACAGCTTGGCCACATACGAAGAATCCGGATCGGCGGCTTTACGTTCAGCCATCATTTTGCCTAAATAGCTCAGAATTTCGACCTGTTCAGATTGCGCAGTGGAGGCATTCATGGCCAAGGTGTGCGGATTGCTGGACTTCTCGCCATAAATCGCATTCGGGTCTTTTAGCTGCGCATCAACAATTTCCCAGCCATTCGGAGTCAGTTTGCGATAGAAGCAGGATTCACGGCCAGTATGGCAGGCAATGCCGCCATGCTGTTCAATTTGCAGGATAATCACATCAGCATCGCAGTCCAGACGGATTTCATGCACCGTCTGGAAGTGACCGGATTCTTCACCTTTGTGCCAGAGTTTGTTGCGTGAACGGGAAAAATACACCGCCTGATTTTTTTCTGCGGTTAAGGCCAGCGCTTCGCGGTTCATCCAGGCCACCATCAATACCCGACCGGTTTGATGATGCTGTGCAATGGCTGGCACTAATCCCTGTTCGTTAAATTTTACTTCATCGAGCCATTGCAAGTTATTCATGAGTATGTCACCAAAATTTGTTCAGAAAAACGAGATTACGCCAGTGCGCAAACGCTATAGTGTACGGTATCTGACCGGCTTGCAGGAAAAAATCTTTGCCTATTTTCGCTCAGGATGTTACCACTCTAACATTCATTTATCGTCCTGTTTAAAGCGGCTGTAACACCTCCGGCAAACACTGCTTTTCGACCAGTTCTAAAAACTCATCGCCCAGACGCTGACTTTCTGCAATACATTGCTTCCAGAGCTGAATGCGCTGTGCCTGATCCATACCTTTTAAATTAAAGTCTTTGCGGTCGGGTAGGCGGCCCAGGGGTAAAGACTGTAAATATTCGGCTGATGGTGAAATCAGCAGGGTTCGTGCATGATTGTCCGGATTGGCTTTGCGGTGTTTCAGCATTTTGTCGAACCAGCCTGGGGTAATGCTATCGGTAAAATGCGGATACAGCACCAGTCCCTGACTCTGAAACGGCAGGTCAATATGATAGTCAATCAGGCCGCCATCGCGGTAGCTGCCCGGCGCTTCCGGAATATCCCGAATTGCGGACATCACGCCCGGAATTGAGGCCGAAGCCATCAGCCAGCTGGTGACATTGTCCGGCGTTAGCGCATGATAATGGGTAAAGAAATCATCCTGCACCTGAAACTGGTTGCCTTGAGCTGGCTGGCTGATCACGCGCTGCATAAACAGGCGGTTATGTTTGCGCGCCAGTGCATTGCCGCTGACAATACCAGCCACCGAGGCCAGTAGGGCCAGTGCACGGTCACTCTGGAAAATATGCTGCGCTTTTACCGAAAGCACGGTCAGATGATAATCCGGATGATCGACCAGCTGCTGTGCCTTGCCATCGACCAGATTCAACAGCATATCGCGGCAGACATGACTGACGTCCTGCCGTGACATTTTTTTATGAAAGCTCAGATTGGTATATAAGTCTGCCAGCCGTTCGGTACCTGCTTTGGCGCCCCAGGCCAGAATGCTGGCAAAACGCCAGCTGCCAATTGAAGAACCAATCAGGGTGCGGCGCTGCGCTGACTGCGGCAAAAACTCGCCAAAAATGGCCTGATCCAGTCCCTGAATACCAATACCTTTTGGACCACCGGCAGCACCCGGAATCATATCGACCTGATCGGGTTGTAGGCCCTGCTCGGCAATCAGCTGCCGGGCCAGATGACCGGCACGAAGGGTGAGGGCAGGTGGACGTTTTTGCAGAATCTGGATCATGGTCAGGCAGAAAAATAAACAGTTGTCTGTATTTTAGGCCAGTGACCAAGGCTCACAAGGGCAGGAATGTTCACTCTCTGACTGCTCAGTCATCCGGCATGTGGTCTGCAATAGCGTGGCATAAAAAACCGGTCATGTGACCGGTTTAAATAATGGGGGATATAAGGCTTCACGCAACTTCGCCCATTTCGCCTTATTTGGCCACGCGCCAGACTGCCAGAATACTGGCCAGCACAATCAGAATGACTGAGACAAACCACGGTGAAATAATCGCAATCGATAGCAGAATCGCCATTACGCTGCCAAAGATCCAGCTGCGTTTTTGCTGATGCTCCATTTGCAGACGCATGCTTTGCAGTTCATTTAGCTGTTTGGCATGCCAGGCCGACTGGTTTTTCAGGCCGTTTAAGCTGTCGATCATCAGGGTCGGTAAATCCTGCGCACCCAACAGTAGGTCCGGAATTTTTTGTCCCAGCTCTTTCAGGTTTTTCTGCGGATTCATTTGTGCCTTGACCCAATCGGTGAGGATTGGTTTGGCCAGACTCCAGATGTCCAGTTCTGGATACAGATCGGTGCCTAGACCTTCAACATGCACCAGCGTTTTGAGCAGCAGCATTAACTGTGGAGGAATTTCCAGATGGAAACGGCGGGCAATATCCATCACTTCAATCAGAATGCCGGCAAAGTCCAGCTCATGCATGGGTTTGGAGACCATCGGTCCTACCGTACGGCGCATTTCACGTGCCAAAGCATCCTGATCGGTGCCCGGTGGAATCCAGCCGGCCTGATGCACAATCTGGATCAGCTGCATAAAGTCGCTGTTCATGACTGCCAGTAACATGCGCGCTACGGTCATCTGATCGTGCTTGGACAGCTCGCCCATAATCGCGCAGTCCAGCGCAATAAAGCGCGGGTTTTGCGGATTGATGGTTTCTACAAACACATTGCCCGGGTGCATGTCGGCATGGAAGAAGTTGTCGCGGAACACCTGGGTAAAGAAGATGGTCAGGCCTTTTTGCGCCAGATCGGCGCGGTCCATACCCAAGCGGTCAAAGGTGGCCACATCGGAAATTGGCACCCCGGTAATCCGCTCGGCCACCATCACATCTTTGCTGTCCATATACACTTCCGGCACATACATCATGCTGGAGCCGGTGAAGTAATGACGCATACGGCGGGTGTTATCCGCTTCTAAGGTCAGATCGAGTTCTTTCAGGATAATCTGGCGATAGTCCTGAATAATTTCGGATAAATGCAGCGCGCGTGCCGCTTCAAGACGTTTTTCCAGAAAATGGCCCAGCCATTCCAGAATTTCAAAATCCTGCAGAATCTGCTGGCGGATATTCGGACGGGTGACTTTGACCACCACTTCACGGCCATCGTGCAGGGCAGCAGTATGTACCTGGGCAATTGAAGCGGCTGCCAGCGGCTGTTCATCAAAACGCGCGAACAGGGTGTTGACATCGGCCTTTAAGGACTCCTGAATCCGCATTTGCGCGACATCGGAACCAAAGGGTTTGACCCGGTCCTGTAGCAAGACCAGCTGCTGTAATACTTCAGGTGGAATCAGGTCACGACGGGTCGATAACAGCTGACCGAGTTTAATCGCCAGCGGTCCCATATCTTCCAGCGCCTGTTTCAGCTTGAGCGGATTTTTCCGTTCCTTACTGGACCAGGCCGCCGGATGCATCCGGATCAGACTCAGAATATGGCGGGCTTTTTCTGGTAATTCTTCCGCAGGGAACAACGTGTCGAGTCTATAGTGCGCAGCAATACGCCAAAGTTCGATTAAACGTGAAACGTGCGGAATCATAAATCTCTTTACCTAGTCGTGTGAATCTGGAGTGTCTTCAAGCTGCTTGCGGAGCTGTTGAATCTTGGCCTCTACGCGGTCGATATTCTGGTTCAGGATGCGGGTATCCTGTTGCAGATCATCCATTTGCCAGCGCGGTGCAAACAGGCCGGAATCTTCTTTCAGGGCATCTTCGGCGAAAAACAGCTGACTTTGCAAGGTTTTTTTCAGCTGCTTGGGCGCCAGCTGGATTTTACCCAGCTCATGTGCCAGTGTCGGGCCAACCCATGGCGACAGATGCGCGGCCAGATCGGGTTCGGCCTGCTCGATAATACGCTGGATGTCCTGTAGCAGCTTATAGTCGCCTTGTACCGGAATGGTGCCGACATCATCGGCCAGCAGCAGTTTCAGCAGTTCCACCACATTCTTGACCTGCAAGGTGGCGGTGGCTTCACTGAGCTGCTGTTCGCGCTCAAACGGGCGCTGCTCGAAAATAGACGGTTGGGTTGCCTGTCCGGTAACGGTCGGCTCCAGACGCACCTTGTTTTCATCAAAAAATACATCTACCGACAGTTGCGGCGCATCCATCACCACGCGCAGGGTTTTGCCCTGTAGCTGGTTCAGCTGGATGCGGGTAATCGCATCCAGATTAATGACATGATGGATGCATCGTTCAACGGCACCTAAGGCCAGAATCGACCACATAGCAGTGTCCTTTTCGGAATTAGAGTTTAAAACCGCGGTGCACCGCCACAATACCACCGGTCAGGTTGTGGTAGTCACAGTTCTGGAAGCCGGCATTTTCCATCATGCCTTTCAGGGTGCGCTGGTCTGGGTGCATACGGATTGATTCCGCCAGATATTTATAGCTTTCAGAATCATTCGCCACCAGTTTGCCCATGATTGGCAGTGCGGTGAACGAGTACAGGTCGTACAGTTTCGAGAACGGTTCAAATACCGGTTTTGAGAATTCCAGGATCAGTAAACGGCCACCTGGCTTAAGTACGCGGTACATGGCTTGCAGTGCAGCATCTTTATCGGTCACGTTACGTAAACCGAAAGAAATGGTCACCAGATCAAAGCTGTTGTCAGCAAAAGGTTCAAGTGTTTCAGCATTGGCCAGGACGAAATCGACATTGGTACAGCCGGCATCAATCAGACGGTCACGACCGACATTCAGCATCGATTCGTTAATATCTGAAAGGACCACATGGCCGCTTGGACCAACTTCACGGCTAAAAACTTTGGCCAGGTCGCCGGTACCGCCCGCAATATCCAGTACGTGCTGGCCACGACGCACACCCGACATGTTAATCGCAAAGCGTTTCCATAAACGGTGAATACCAAAAGACATCAGGTCATTCATGATGTCGTATTTGCTGGCCACCGAATGGAACACTTCCGCCACTTTCTGGGCTTTTTCTTCGCTGTTTACGGTCTGGTAGCCAAAGTGCGTGGTCGCGCCGACATTACCGGTATTGGCGCCACGTGGCAGGTTGTATTTTGGAATGCTGCCCGTTACCGGAGTATCGGTTAGGCGCTGTTCTAGAGACTGCTGCTGACCTTGTGGTGCACCTTCCGGTAATGGCGAGGTTAAGAATGGGCTCACTTTGTCTGTGTTGGTTGCCGTTTCTGGATGGGTAGGCTTTTGCTCTTCATTAGACATAGTGTCACTCCTAACATGAAAATCGGGTTGATGTGGCAGTGCAAGCATGATGACAGATTCTTAGGCGTTGTACAGTCATCGGCCTGCAATTGTCAGGAATAAAATACAGAAAATTGAATTGTTATCCTGATGAACGTGAATGCATATTCGTTTTACTGCTGTTTTTGTACCAAATTTTGGCCATCACATGCAAAAAATTATGTGGCTTTATTGAAAGGGCTGCGGATCTCCCCGATGCACTTTGTCAATAATCTGGCGTTCAACTGCGGTAAATTCGCGGACAAATTTTTCTGCAGATTTCAGCGGTTTCATGGCCACAAAACCATCTTGCATAAACTCGTACATGATATCGAAATTGTATTTATGCGCGGCGCCTTTACACATTTTAAAGGCGGTATAAACCATAAAGGAGCGCATGTATTTGTCCAGGCTTTTGCCCAGTTCATCCAGCATGTCCAGCTGTTTTAAACGCGCGGTGCCCTGATCGAGCTTTAAATAGGTCAGGCGCATCATCTCGTCGCTCAATGGCGTCTGCGCCGGATAATCCTTTAACAGCTGAATGGCAACCTGTTCATCCAGTTGCACTGCTAAAATGGCCAGGGCCACCCCGGAGGTGCCGGTTTTAATGGCATTTTCCGGAATCAGTTTTTCTGCTTTATGTGCGTATTTGGTCAGGCGCGCAATCTGTCCGGCCAGCGCATCAAAATCGGGGCCGCCGTATAAACGGTTTAGAAAATATTCGGCCATCAGCATATTATTTTTTTCGGCAAAATGCGGGGCATGGGTGCGTTGCATGCGCTGTTTCTGCCACAGCTGCACTTCCTGCAAACGTGTGAAAATTTCCGGCTGGCGATGATATTCAAATTGATTATAAAGTTCTAAAAGGTCATCTAAAACCGCAAGTTTGGACATGGAGCGTCTCAATTGTTTTGACTTAAGCGGCATTCTAAAGCCAGTTACATGCACAGGCCATGACAAATTGGTGACAGATTCAGGATCATCGGGTCAGTTTGCACTAGAAATAGACAAAATCAGACAGACGCGCTATACAAAATCATCAGCCGCCCGGCCAGCAGGCTGGTTATACTGAACGGAACAATAAAACAAGAGTGTGTGCCTATGACCGAGCAGAACCCGCAAACAGAATTTCAGTTAATGGATGAAGATCAGCTGTCTGTCGAGCTGATTGAAGCACAATATGCCCTAAAAGACAGCCGCGGTCAGAGCAATGCCAAAAGTCTGGTGATTCTGGTCAGCGGCATTGAGCTGGCTGGCAAAGGCGAGGCGGTGAAACAGCTGCGTGAATGGGTCGATCCGCGTTATTTGCATGTGAAGGCCGATGCCGCACACCTGTTTGATTTCAAAACCAGTTTCTGGCAGCCCTATGCCCGTTTTATTCCGGCCGAAGGGCAGATCATGATTCTGTTTGGCAACTGGTATAGCGATCTGCTCAGCAGTGCCACCCATGTCTCGAAGCCTTTTGATAACAGCCTGTTTGATGAGTATGTGCAGCGTTTTCGGGCCTTTGAACAGGATTTAAAAAATAACCAGGTTGATGTGGTCAAGATCTGGTTTGACCTGTCCTGGAAAACCCTGCAAAAACGCCTGAACGAGATGGACCCGAGCGAAGTGCGCTGGCACAAGATGAATGGCCTCGACTGGCGCAACAAGAAACAGTACGACACCTTGCAAAAGCTGCGCCAGCGTTTTACCGATGACTGGATTATTATTGATGGTGAAGATGAGCAGCTGCGTGACCAGCAGTTTGCCCAGCATGTATTACAGGCTTTTAAAGATTGCCCGGAGCATCCGAAAACTGTTGAGCAGAGCTGGCAGCAGGCGCCGATTCCCGAGGCCTTGCTCAATCCGGACAATGCCGCGCTGGATGAGGGCGACTATAAGGCCGAACTCAAAAAACTCAGCCGCAAAGTGGCCGATGCTTTGCGTTTTGATGACCGCAACGTGGTGATTGTGTTTGAAGGCATGGATGCAGCCGGCAAAGGTGGCGCAATTAAACGGATTGTGAAAAAGCTGGATCCGCGTGAATACGAAATTTATACCATTGGCGCACCAGAAAAATATGAATTACGCCGGCCTTATTTATGGCGTTTTTGGACCAAGCTGCAACCGGAAGAAAAAATCTGTATTTTTGACCGTTCCTGGTATGGTCGGGTACTGGTGGAACGGATTGAAGGTTTTGCCAGTGACCTGGAATGGCAACGCGCGTATGCGGAAATTAACCGCTTTGAGCAGGATTTAACCGAGCATCAGACCGTGATTATCAAGTTCTGGCTGGCGATTAGCAAAGATGAGCAGGAACAGCGTTTTAAAGCGCGTGAACAGACTGCGCATAAACGCTTTAAAATTACCGAGGAAGACTGGCGGAACCGGAACCGCTGGGATGATTATTTAAATGCCGCAGCCGATATGTTTGCCCATACCAGCACTGAAGACGCACCGTGGCATATTATTGCCACCAATGACAAAAACAGTGCCCGGATTGAAGTGCTGAAAACCATCTTGAAACAGCTGAAAGCTGATTAAGCCGGCAGCAACCATGCATGAAACAGCCATAAAAATGCCGGTCACTGGACCGGCATTAGATTGAGGAAAAAGGCTTAGCCATTGACCACCTGGGTCTGTTTCTGCTGGATGCCTTTGGCAATCTTATAGCTTTCTTCCACATGCGCTTCGGCGACTTTTTTCATGACAAAATAGCCCAGGCTGGCCGCCACCAGCTGTCCGCCTAAAGGAATAAATTTGGTGACTTGCTTCGTGATCACTTTCGCGGCAACATTGTTCAATGATTTTTTGACGGCAGTACGTGCCACCACCAGACCAGAAAATTCAATGCCGCGTTTACGCAGTTCCTGCCACTGAATCTGCTTGGTTTCGGGGTCATAGACACTGACCTGTTCCGGCGACAGACCAAAACGGGCATTAATTTCAGGAATCAGTTGTGACAAAATACCGACGTCAATCACGACATCTAAAAATGGAACCGGAATGACCGCCGCGCCTGCGGACACGTAGGCCCGTTTTTTGACCAGCTCCAGACAGTCAGCACGAACTTGCTCTAAATTTAAATTGGGGTCAATCGAGTTGGGGATCTTGTCTATTTTCATAATATTAAATACCTTAAGCGGTGTATCGATTTTTTTATTGAAGCACTATTAAGGTACGTATTTCAAAGCATTTTTGAATCGAACCATGAGCTAAAAGTGACATAGGCAACTGCAAAAGTATAGTAATGAATCTTTATGGTTTTGTAGATATTATGGCAAAAGTTTAACAGGGTAGAGCGTTATGGGGATTCATGTCATTCAAAGTCAGCGTGTCGATGTACTGGTCGAGGCGATGCTGAAGACAGTCCGTAAACCTGCAGCGCATCCGCTGGAGGTATTAAAAACCCAGCACTTTATTGTGCCGTCTCCTGCGGTGGAAGCCTGGTTAACCCAACGTCTGGCCGAATATCAAAGCATCTGTGCCAATACCGAGTTTCATCACCGGATTCGCGGTTTCCAGTGGAGTGCCTATCAATGGGTGCTGCATGATCAGAAGGACTTGGTCCGTCAGGCCAATATTCCACGAATTATCATTAAATGGCGCGTATTTCAGGCGCTAAAAGAATTTATTCAGCCGGAACAGAATCCGCTAGCAAGCAGCCATGCGCTGTTTCCGATTATCCAGCGGATTTATGCCAGTGCCGACCGGCTGGAACAGCCGCTGGAACGCCAGCTGAAAAAACAGAGCATGCTGTACTGGGTGGCCGAACAGGTCTCCAAACTGTTTAGCCACTATATGACTTATCGCGGGCATTGCCAGAAAGGCTGTGGCGAGCAGTGCCGCTGTCCGACCAACTGGCTGATGCAATGGGGCCGTGATCAGGCGCTCGATCTGGAGCAGATGTTCTTTAAAACCGACAGCGAAGTGTCGGGCTTTATGCTGCAACAGGCAGAAGAACTGGAGGCGTGGCAGCGCTGGCTGTGGCAGGCAGTTTTTCATGAAGATTTTGAGCAGATGCAGCAGATTGACCAGCTGTTCTGGCAGGCGCTGGGCAGTCCGGAGCAGCCGGGCAAGGCGCTACGCAAATTACCGAAACAGCTGGTGGTATTTACCTTGCTGGACTTGCCGCCGCAGCAGTTACAGTTCCTGCGCCGTTTAGGTCAGTACATTGAAATTTTTATCCTGCATTATAACCCTTCACAGGAATACTGGGCCGACAGCGTCGATCCGAACTGGAAGGCACGTTATGATGCGCGGGTGAAACAGCGTTTTCTGGCGCAGCATCCACAGGCCAATGATGCCGAGATTGCCCAGTTTTTCGAACAGTTTACCCTGCATTTTAATGCCCAGAACCGCGAGTCGCGTCATCCCTTGCTGACCCGTCTGGGCAAGCAGGCACGCGATCATTTCTCCTTACTCTCTGCCTTATCTTCCGGTGAAGAAGGCGTCTGGGCCGATCTGTTTATTGATGACTATCAGCCCAGCTTATTGGGCAAGCTGCAGGCCGATATCCTGTATTTAAATGAACCGGCCGCGCATCAATATGCTTTAGAGCAGCATGATGATTCCATCCAGATTCATGTCTGCCATTCCAGTCTGCGTCAGCTGGAAGTGTTAAAAGACCAGCTGTTGCACTGGCTGTCGCAAGGCACGAAAGAGCAGCCGCGCCGGCCAAGCGATATTCTGGTTTTAAGTCCGAATTTAAAAGAGATTGAGCCTTTAATCCGCAGTGTCTTTGCGCCGCCACCGAGTGCGCGTGATCTGGGCAATCCCTTACATGACAGTAGCCGGTTGGCCCAGCACAGCGTGTATTTGCCAATTCAGATTGCCGGGGTCAGCCAGCTGGATGTCAGCAATGCCTGGCGCGCCGTGGCCGGCCGGATTCGTCTGTTACAGGGCCGCTTTAGTCTGGATGAATTTGCTGACTGGCTCGGGCTAGCGGCCAGTTTGCAGCGTTATGAGCTGGACATTACCCAGCTGGAGCGTTTGCTGGAGCTGCTTAGTGCCGCCGGTTTTAAACGCGGTTTTGATGCCGAGCATTTGCAGCGCAGCCTGAGCGCCGATGATCAGGATTATCGCTTCAGTTTTAAATTTGCGCTGGATCGTCTGGCGCTGGGGCTGGCCATTCCGGAACATACCCTGTTTCAGGACACCCTATGTTTTGCCGAGGTAATGCCGGCCGATTTTGAACTGATTGCCAAACTGATCCAGATTTATCAGGACCTGGCCGAGCGCCGGCACTGGATGATTGCGCATGAACGCGGCGAGAACACGCGGGCCGAACAGTGGCTAAAACGCTTAATGCAAGACATTGACGAGTTTAGCGCAGCTGGTGTCACCGCGCTGGAAAACGTCTATAAAATCATTAAAAAGCAATACCGTATGCTGACTTTGGCCAGCTATTATGATGAGCAGGACCGGCATGCACTGGCGGCCTTAAGTCTGCCTTTGCCGTATATATTGGAAGAAATTGAAGCACAGCTGGCAGCACAACTGGAACAGGCTGAACCAAGCGGCCAGATTACCTTTTGCCAGCTGGGCCAGCTGCGTCCGCTGCCGTATAAACTGGTGGTGATGCTGAATCTGGACAGTGGCAAATTCCCGAATCGTAATGTGCAGCTGCCATTCGATTTAATGCAGTTGCTGAAACCGCAACTGGGTGACCGCTCGCGTCTGGAAGATGATCAGGGTGCATTTTTGGATGCACTGCTATTGGCGCAGGACAAGGTCTGGCTGTTTTATAACGGCTTTGATGTCAATGACGGGCAGGTGCGTGATCCGTCCAGCATCTTACAGGAGCTGATTCAGCATCTGGCGCTGATTGTTGCCGCGCCGCAGCCCGAGTCTGCGCTGAACCAGACCGTGAGTATTGACGGGATTGAGGTGCCGGAGCAGTTGCGTCAGCTGTACTGTGTGCACCGTTTACAGCCGTTTGATCCGCTCGGTTTTGAATCCAGCGAGATCATCCGTTTTCAGGACCAGTGGTATGCAGTGGCACAGCAGATTCGTCAGCCGGGTGGGCAGCGCAGTCACTGGGCCAATCAGCCTTATCCTTTATTGACCCAGGATTTGCAGGTGCTGGACAGCCAGCAATGGATTCAGGACATGATTTTCCCGGCGCGGCTGTATTTAAAAAGTGTCGGGGTGGAAAACCTACGTCCGGAACAGCGCAGCGATCAGGCCGAGCCGTTATTGCTGGATGGTTTGGGTCGCTATACCATCCGCGATTTTCTGAAACAGCAGCACGATACGCCCGATCCGGCACTGTTACAAGACCGCCTGCCGATTGGCAAGATTCGTGAAGGCAGCTGGACCATGAGTTTGGTCGAACAGCAGCAGCTACAGGCCCGCTTGCAGCACTATGCACCGAGTGAAACGACTATCACCCGACAGGTCTGGAAAGTGCGTCCTGACTTGCACATCCGCCTGACCCTGCCAAAACAGGGCGCAGAGCGCTGGGTCAGTCTGGAAGCGTCCAGTGCGCGTGCCAAACGCCGTACCGCACTCTGGCTGGAATATTTGCTCTGGCTGGCCTATCTGAATCTGGGCGATGGCGGCCAGCAGCATCAGCGGATTGTGGTATTTAGCGATGATACCGTCTGCTGTGAAGGGGTCAGTTCCAATCAGGCCAGACAGTGGCTGGAACACTGGTTTAAGGCTTGGGACTATGGCCAGCGCCAGCCCTTGGTACTGCCATCAGCCTTGCTGCTGAAAGTGGCGGAAAAAGGCAAGCAGCATGAATGGGAACCCGATGCCGAACAGCGTATGCAGCTGAAAGATCTGGAGGGGCTGTATAAGGACTGGAATGATTCAGGCCAGTTTAGTGCCTTTTCGGTGGCCGACAACGAAGCCTGCAAGCATCATCGTGACTGGCAGTTTATTTTGCAGGAGCAGGATGCCAGTTTATTATTGGCGCATGCCTGTGAACAGTTTTCCTATGATTTATACCAGCCGATTTTCTGGCACCAGCAGACGCTTGAGGAGTAAATGATGGCCGCTACTCCACATTCTTCGCCACTATCTTTCCAGCCCATTACCGACATGCAGTTCAAGGGGCTGCACTGGATTGAAGCTTCGGCTGGCACCGGCAAGACCTATACCTTATCCAGCCTGATTGTGCGGATTTTTCTGGAAGCCTATTTACCCCATCAGGTGGTGGCGACCACGTTTACCCGTGCCGCCGCGGCCGAGCTGAAAAGCCGGATTCGTGCACGTCTGGTTGAAACCCTACGTTATTTTGAACAGTGCCAGTCCTATACTGAAGCCGAACTGCAAGCCAAGGCCCAGACTGAGTCCGATCCGCTATTGCAAAAAGTGCTGGCGGATTATGCTGCCAAACCGGACTTTGCCCGTGACCGGCTCAAGCTGGTGATTGACCAGCTGGATGAACTGTTTGTGGGTACCTTAGACAGTTTTAGCCAGAAGTTGTTGCGAGAATTCAGTTTTGAATGTGGCAAGATTGAACGCGCCGATATTACTGATGATGCCAAAAGTTATGTGCATCAGCTGATTCATGATGTGCTGCGGCAATGGCTGCAGGCCCAGCCACAGCAGGTGGTGAATTATCTGCTGTTGCAAAAGAAACTCAAGCATGTCGACGCCTATGTGGGTATTGTTGAAAATACCCTGAATTTTGCCTCGGCCCAGTTTCGTGAAGTACCGGCGCCCGAACTGGATTTAAACCAGTTTGAAGCAGCCATTGATGAGTTGTTGCAGCTGGATCTGGCTGATGTCGACAGCCTAAGCGACTATTATCTGGAGCAGGGCCAGTACGCTGCATTGGTTGGGAAAAAGTGGCGCACCAATCAGCTGATGCAACACACCTTATGCGAGGCTTTGCCGGCATTACTAAAGGCGTTGTCCCAGCAACGTGGCTATGCCTTGTTTGCACCACATTTTGAAAAAACCTTAAAGCTGTGTACCGATTTATCCACCAAAAAAGTGCTGAACAAATGTCCGGACGAGGTGCTGACGCAGTTTGAACAGCATGCGGTGATTCAACGGCTAAAAGCCTTCTGCCAGCAGTTGCAGCAGCTGCAACTGGATTTAGAGCTGCTGGATGCCTATCTCAAATACTATTTAAGCCGCGAAGTGAAAAAACGCCTGCCACAGGTGTTGCAGCAAAAAGGTGAAACCACCTTTGCCCAGCAGATCCGCAGCCTGTCGGAAGCCTTGCAGGGCGAGCAGGGACTGCGTTTTGCCCAGTTTGTGCACAGTAAATATCCGTTGATTCTGGTCGATGAATTTCAGGATACAAACCAGGATCAGGACAGTATGCTGGCCAGTATCTGGCGTCATGCCCGCTATTATCAGCAGGGCTGCATGATTATGGTCGGTGATCCAAAACAGGCCATTTACGGTTTCCGCGGCGGTGATATGCTGACCTATAACAAGGCCCGGGCCGATGTGCAGGCCAAACAGGGGCGCCTGTATAGCCTGAAATACAATCATCGTTCTATTCCGGCTCTGGTGGAAGTGGTGGACGCCTTGTTCCAGCGCCAGATGGATTTTGGTGAAGAGGTGCAATATAGCCTGGTAGAAGCTGGACCTCGCCCCCATCCGGCCTTAATTGACGGGCAAGGGGAGAACCGGCAGCCCTTACGCTGGTTAATGCTGGAAGACAAAAATAATGAAGCATTGCAGGTGGCCTGGAAAATCCAGGCGCTTTTAAATCAGGCGGCGCAGCAGCAAATCTATCTGCACAATGGTCAGGAGCGCAGCCCGCTAATTGAAGATGATATTGCGGTGCTGTCCAAAAACCATGACGGGCTGGACAAGGTGCAGTACGAGCTGGAGCGGCTCGGGATTCGGGTGAACCGTCCATCCAAACGCAGTGTGTTTGACAGCCAGATCGCCAAAGATGTGGGGGCGGTGCTGACCGCAATTATGCATCCTTATGATGAAGCCAAAGTCAAACGGGCCTTGTTAAGCCGCCTGCTGAATTTTAATTTACAGCGCTTACTGGAACTGGAGGCTCATCCGGCCGGCCTGAGCCAGTTTATGGATGATTTTGACTGCATCCGCAGCATCTGGTTTGAAAAAGGCTTTTTAAGTGCCTGGCAATATGCCCTGAACCTGTTTCAGGTCTGGGAGAATCTGGTCGCCCATCACAGCCGTGACAATGAACGGGTGGTGGTCAATCTGCGCCATTTAAGCGAACTGCTTAGCCAGCACAGCGAACATTATCAGGGTGCACAAACCCTGTATCAGTGGTATTTAAAACAGTTGCAGGCGCCAAGTGAACGCGAGTGGGAACTGGAGCGAAAACTGTCCAATGCCGCCGGGGTACAGTTGATGACCATCCACCAGTCCAAAGGGCTGGAATTTAAAGTGGTGTTTTTGCTGGGGGCTGATAAGGACTTTCGCGAGGTCAACAAAACCCTGAATTTCTCGACCATTCAGGCGGTCAATCCGCTGACCGGTCAAACCGAGCAGCAGCGTCTGATTGCGGTAAATGCAGCAGCCTTGCTCAGTGCAGAGGATCAACAGCAGCATCAGCTTCGGGCCGAAGCTGAGCAACGCCGTCTGTGGTATGTGGCGCTGACCCGGGCCAGCCATCGGGTCTATGCCATTTTGCAGGATCAGAGCGGCAAATCCTGTTCCGGTCTGGCTTTCTGGCGCGGTCAGGGCAGTGACGTTTTCCAGCATCCGCATTGTGGCGATGAAGCGTTGCTGACTGAAAAGCCGCCAAGGCTGAAGCTGCAGCAGCATGAGCAGACGCTGCCATTAACGGCAAAGACTTTCCCGCAGCAGCGTTTTTATCCGCGCAGTAAAACCAGTTTCAGTGCTCTGGCCCAGCATTTAAGCCGTAAACAGGCGATTGATGCGCTGGCGGCTCATATTGAGCAGCACAGCAGTGCCTCTGATGAACTGCATCAGCCAGTAGCGGTGGCTGATGTCGACATCCTGAATCAGCCGATTGCCTGGATTAAACGCCAGTTCCCGATGGGTACGCTGGCCGGTAATTTCCTGCATGAGATTTTTGAACACATTGATTTTCAGGATCAGCAGGACTGGCCGCTGGAAATCCAGCGCCGTTTTAAAAATGATTATCCTTCCTTGTGGCAGGAGCTGCAGGACAAGTTTAGTCAGGAATATCCGGAACATACGGAGGAAATCTTGCTGAGCTGGCTGTCGGCATGGCTGCTGGATGTGCTGAGTACACCGCTGCATCCGGGCTTTCAGTTAAAACAGCTGGCGCCCGAGCAGCATCTGGCAGAATTTCCGTTTTATCTGTCCTTGTCCGATCAGGTCTTGGCGATCAAGCGGATTCATCAGCTGTTTGATGAATATGGCATTCAGATGCTGGATTTTCATGATGCCAATTCGGCGCGCTATTTAACCGGTTCGATTGACCTGGTGTATTTTGATGGCCACCGTTACCATATTGCCGATTATAAAAGTAACTTTTTAGGCGCCGATCAGTCGCATTATCAGGCGGCCTCGGTGCAGGCCAGCATGTCACAGTCCAGTTACTGGCTGCAGGCCGGTCTGTATCTGGTGGCCCTGCATCGCTACCTGAAAGTCCATCTGGAAAATTACGATATTTATCAACATTTAGGTGGGGCCAGCTATTTGTATTTGCGCGGCATGAATGGTCAGGCCGGGCAGGGCGTGTACCATTGGAAACCGCCGGTCGAGTTTATTTTGCGACTGGATGCACTGTTGGGGAATCCAACTGTCGATCAACTGGGGAAAATTGCCTAAATCATTTAATAACATTTAAAGAAAGAATGATTTAGCATGTGGATAACTTTGAGGATAATAGTGTGGACAACCAGCGGACAGTTTTAGCAGCAACGCCTGAAACCCAAACCCCGGCATGGTTTGCGCTTTGGAGTAACTATCTTTTACAGGCGCCTTTTTTTCAGGCGGAAAAGCGAGAAGATTCCGCTAAAATCATCGCGCAGTTGCTGGAGGCTACTCTCAATGGTGACAGCTGTATAGCCGCTTCTGCCGAACAGGTGGCAGCGTTGGCCAATCTGGTCGGTTCCGGTTCTGAACCGGGTTCGGTGGCGCCGTTTATTTATGACCAGCAGCATTTATACCTGTACCGTTATTGGGCGCTGGAGTCGGCGCTGGCACAGCAGGTGGCACGCTTAAAACAGCAAGCTGTTACGGCGGTAGATGTGTCGGACTATCTACATTTATTGGAAGACCAGCACCAGCAGCAGGCGCTCAAAATGACCGCGACTACCGCTTTTAACCTGATTACGGGCGGCCCGGGTACCGGTAAAACCTATACTTTGGCGCGGATTATTGCCGTGCTAAACCAGGCCTTGCCGGAAATCCGGATTGCCATGGCGGCCCCGACCGGAAAAGCCGCGCAGCGTATGAAAGAAGCACTGCAGAATTCCTTTGATGATCCGAAAATTGCCAATCTGGTCAGTGACGATCTCAAACGCCTGACCCCGATTACCATCCACCGGCTTTTGGGCCTTGGCAACCGGCAGCAGCCACGTTTTCATGCTCGGCAGCCTTTACCTTATGACCTGATTGTGATTGATGAAGCTTCCATGCTGGACCTGAATCTGGCCAGCATGCTGTTCAATGCCATTGCTGAACAGACCCGGGTGATTTTACTTGGGGATGCGCAGCAGCTGGCGTCGGTCGATGTTGGTTCGGTGCTGGCCGATTTACAGCAGGTGCCGGCACTGGCAGATAATCATGTGCATCTGGTCACCAGTCGCCGTTTTAAAGCCGGTGCCTTAATTGGTGAAATGGCCCGCTTTATTCAGCAGCAAACGGCTGAACAGCCGGCCGCGCAAATCTTGCAGCAGTTTGCCGCACAGCTGGTGCAGCCGGGCGAATTACAGGCCGTAACTTTAACGCAGGACATGGCCGATGTACTGCAACTGGAATATTTACCCGATGAAGCCCCGGATCCCATAGCCGGGCAGGGCTATTATGACAAACTGATGCTGGGCTATCAGGGCTATGTGCACAGCCTAAAACAGTATTTACAGGCCGATGATCCGGACGCGGTGGTGGCGCAGGTGGTGAAAGCCTTTGACCAGTATCGGATTCTGACTGCAATTCGGCATGGTGGCTTGGGCTTGCAACAGCTGAACATGCAGATTGAGCAGCGTTTGTTGCAGCAACTGGCTCTGGACGTGGCCAAGCAGGGCGACTGGTATGTCGGCCGGCCGGTAATGATGACCTATAACGACTATCAGCTCGGCCTGTCCAACGGTGATATTGGCCTGTGTCTGCAACGTCTGCGTGAGGGCAACCGGCAGTTTGAAGTGTATTTCCCGAGTCTGGATAAATGGGTGCCAGCCACACGCTTGCCAAAAAATATTGAAACCGCATTTGCTCTGACCATTCATAAATCTCAAGGTTCGGAGTTTCAGCATGTGGCGGTAGTGCTGGATCAGGCCGCACAGAATCTGCTGAGCAAGGAACTGATCTATACCGCCATTACCCGGGCCAAATCGGTGGTGAGTTTACTGGCCGACCGGCAGGCGCTGGTACAGGCCTTAACCGTGAAAACCAGCCGTAACAGTGGTGTGTTAGAAAAAGTAAATGAACATTTGTCATTATAAAGTTGGCATAAATAAACCCGGCCGTTGTAAGAAAATGCTTACAACGATTCGAGAAATTTGCGCATAGAGCTTTGCCTGAGTTTTTGAGAAGATGACTTCACACAAAAGCTCAACACGGAAAGTTGAGGAAAATCGCAAAACCAGAATAAGAAAGTCGAGAGACAGCGAGCTTACATTGAAGTAGGTGAAAAAAAGAGGAAACTTACAGCCGCTAAGCCTTGTAGTTTTGGGAGAGACTACAGGGCTTTTTTATTGGCAGTTCAAAATCAAAAAAATGAAGCGTCATTCATCGACGTAAGCGAAAACGTACAAGGAGAGAGGTAATTATCTGCTTCTTTCCCCAAGGGCTTGTGGCAAAATCTATCACATAAGGAAAGCCAATTAAAACAGGGAATGTTGATTAGAAGAAGGCCAAAGCCTCGCTATACATCACAATAAATAAAATTAGAACAACGAAAAAAGAAGAAACTACAGCGCAAAAAATAGCCCGGGAATTTATTCCCGGGCTATTTTTATTCCATCTTGGCTTATTTGCGTTTGATCATCTTGGGCTTCTACTCGGTGTTTTATCAAATGGAGCGTAAACCTCTGTCTTTCAGGTCAGAGATATAAGCGACACGACATGAAATGTCGTTTAATTGCTAAAAAACATTATTTCAAGCCTAATATGAGCTAATATAAGCCCATGAAAACACTTAAATTACGTATAAAAGACAAACATTGTAAGGTGCTAGACCAATTGGCATCTGAAGTTAATTTTGTCTGGAACTATGTCAATGATTTGTGTTTCAAACACCTACAGCGCAAACAACAATTCTTTTCAGCATACGATATTGCTAAATACACGAAAGGCGCATCAAAGGAATGTAGTCTTCATAGCCAAACCATTCAGGCTGTAACAGAAGAATTGGTCACTCGCAGAAAACAGTTCAAAAAATTAAAATTGAGATGGCGTGTCAGTAATAAGAAATCAGCAAGAAGATCACTAGGTTGGATACCCTTTAAAAAGGTCGCTATTAAATATGCCGATGGATACGTTCAGTATGGCAAGCATCAATTCAAGCTATGGGATAGTTACGGACTATCGAAATACAGCATTAAAACAGGCTCATTTGTAGAGGATAGTCGTGGACGTTAGTATGTCTGCTTAGTGGTTGATTCACCCAAACAAAACAAACCTACCGCCACAAAAGCCGTGGGTATTGATCTAGGCTTAAAAGATATTGCTACTTGTTCAGATGGTACGATCATTTCCAATCCCAAGTTCTACCATCAATATGAACAGAAATTAGGGATTGCTCAGAGAGCGAGAAATAAAAAGCGTGTCCGTGCATTACACGCCAAGATTGCAAACTGTCGTAAAGACCATTTGCACAAGGCTAGCACCCAGCTGGTGAAAGACAATGCACTGATTGTCGTTGGTGATCTAAGTGCGAACAAACTTGTAAAAACTAAAATGGCGAAATCTGTTTTAGATACAGGATTTTTAGCACTCAAAACCATGCTCAAGTATAAATGCGAGAACGCAGGGGTCATGTTTGAGGAAGTCAACGAGAGATTCACAACCCAAACCTGTTCGAGCTGCGGTGCAATCACCGCAAGCAGTCCGAAAGATAGAGCAGATTTGCGAATAAGAGTATGGGAATGTGAATGCGGAAGTGTAAATCAACGCGATTTAAACTCCGCCAAGAACATACTTGCGCTTGGGCATAAGCGTCTAGCAGTAGGAATTACCCTCCTTTCAGGTGGGTGAGGATGTCAAGAATAGAATCAATCCTCCGGGCAGACGCTGCATCATTCATGTGACATCGCATCGGATAATTCATGGCTTTTTCGCGTTGTGTTTTGCAATTTAAGCGGTTTTGTCTTAAAATAATGCACTTGCTGTAGTGATGCACGGCAGTCAGACAGATGCTTGACATCGGTTTGATTTTTATCAAGGTATTTTATAAGCATCTCGGAGAAATCGAATGGCTTTAACAAACGCAGATCGCGCAGAGATCATCGCTAAATTTGCTCGTGCTGAAAACGACACTGGTTCACCAGAAGTTCAAGTAGCTCTTTTAACTGCTCAAATCAATGACTTACAAGGTCACTTCAAAGAGCACAAACACGACCACCATAGCCGTCGCGGTCTGATCCGTATGGTTAACCAACGTCGTAAATTATTAGACTACTTAAACGGTAAAGATCACGGTCGTTATGTTGCGTTGATCGGTGCTTTAGGTTTACGTCGTTAATTCGATTTAGACTTTTATTTTCGGGTTATTGCATGCGTTGCGCTGTATGTCTGAAAACTAAAGTGTACCCGGCGTTGACCGGGTAATTAAGAAGGGGCGATTGTTTCGCTCCTTCTTTGTGTTTAAAAAACCTATATTTCTAGTGAGGTCGGCTTCTAAGCTTTGTCATTTACTTGAACCTGAGTCGTGAATGCCAAACCTTAGGGGTCTCCACTAGAATAAAATCAGGAAACAAAAATACATGTCAATGTTTAATATTATTCGTAAAGAATTCCAATATGGTCATTACAACGTGGTACTGGAAACCGGTCGTGTTGCACGTCAGGCCAACTCGGTTTTAATCACCATGGGTGGTGTATCGGTATTGGTGGCGGTAGTTGCACAGCCAACAGCAAAAGCCGGTCAGGACTTTTTCCCACTAACCGTAAACTATCAAGAAAAGCAATACGCTGCTGGCCGTATTCCGGGTGGTTATGGCAAACGTGAAGGCCGTGCGTCTGAGGCAGAAACTTTAATTTCACGTCTTATTGATCGTCCAATTCGTCCATTGTTCCCGGAAGGTTATTACAACGAAATCCAGGTAACAGCAACAGTTGTCTCTTCTGACAAAACCATGGAAGCGGATATTGCTGCCATGTTAGGTACTTCAGCAGCACTGGCAATTGCGGGTACACCGTTCCGTGGCCCAATTGGTGCAGCACGTGTTGGTCTGATCAATGGTGAATACGTTCTAAACCCAAGCTTTGAACAATTGGCTCAATCTGATCTTGACCTTGTTGTTGCAGGTACAGAATCTGCAGTACTAATGGTTGAATCTGAAGCGAAAGAACTGTCTGAAGACCAAATGCTGGGTGCAGTTTTGTTCGGTCATGACGAAATGCAAATTGCAATCCAAGCGATCAAAGAATTTGCTGCAGCTGCTGGTGCAAAAGAATCTGACTGGGTTGCTCCACAGAAAAATGAAGAACTTCGTGCCAAACTGAAAGAAGCTTTCGAAGCGAAAATTTCTGAAGCATATACCATCGCTGTTAAACAAGAGCGTTATGCTGCGCTTGATGCACTTCAAGCAGAAGCACTGGCTCAATTCGTTCCAGAAGGTGACGAAACTGGTCTGGCTGACGAAGTGAATGAACTGTTTGAAGACCTGAAATACCGTACTGTACGTGACAACATCCTGTCTGGTAAGCCACGTATCGATGGCCGTGATACCAAAACTGTTCGTGCACTGGACATCCAGGTGGGCGTATTAGACCGTGCTCACGGTTCTGCACTGTTTACTCGTGGTGAAACTCAGGCATTAGTCACTACTACACTGGGTAACACTCGTGATGCGTTGATGGTAGATACCCTTGCAGGTACCAAAACTGACAATTTCATGTTGCACTATAACTTCCCTGCATACTCTGTAGGTGAAACTGGTCGTGAATCTGGTCCTAAACGTCGTGAAATCGGTCACGGTCGTTTGGCGCGTCGTGGTGTACAAGCTGTGCTTCCACCAGCTGACCGCTTCCCGTATGTAATCCGTATTGTATCGGACATTACTGAATCGAACGGTTCATCTTCTATGGCGTCTGTATGTGGTGCATCTCTGTCACTGATGGATGCCGGTGTTCCACTAAAAGCACCAGTTGCGGGTATTGCGATGGGTCTGGTCAAAGAAGGCGAGCGTTTCGCAGTGCTTTCTGACATCCTGGGTGACGAAGACCACCTGGGCGACATGGACTTTAAAGTTGCCGGTTCTGCCAACGGTATTACTGCGCTGCAAATGGACATCAAAATCGAAGGGATCACTGAAGAGATCATGGAAGTGGCATTGAACCAGGCTTATACCGGTCGTATGCACATCCTGAACGAAATGAACAAAGTGATTTCACGTGCACGTCCAGAAATTTCAATGCATGCGCCTACCTTCCAGGTCATTACCATCAACCCGGACAAAATCCGTGACGTGATTGGTAAAGGCGGTGCAACCATTCGTCAAATCACTGAAGAAACCAAAGCGGCAATTGATATTGAAGACAACGGTACCGTTCGCGTATTTGGTGAAACCAAAGCAGCTGCACAAGCGGCTATTGCCAAAATTCAGGCTTTAACTGCTGAAGTTGAACCAGGCAAAATCTACGCCGGTAAAGTAATTCGTATTGTTGAATTCGGTGCCTTCGTAAACATCATGCCAGGTACAGATGGTCTGCTGCACATTTCTCAAATTTCAAATGAGCGTGTAGCTAACGTGACTGACGTACTGAAAGAAGGCCAGGAAGTGAAAGTCCAGGTTGCAGATGTCGACAACCGTGGCCGTATCAAGTTAACCATGAAAGACATTGATCAGGCTTAATTTCAGGCCCTGATGAATTGAAAAAGCCCGCTTTATGAAGCGGGCTTTTTTATGGCATGATCGCAAAATAAAATGACAGGAATGTGGATGCACGCGGATGCAACAGTATCATTTTTCCCTTCATGACACCACACAACAGTTATTTCTGCATCGGGAGCCGGCCGCCGAGGCAGAATTTATCTGGCTGGACTATACCCGGGAAGATGTACGCCAGCATCCGGAACAGTGGCAGCAACAGGTACTGCAGCTCACCCAGCTGTGGCTGAACGAATATCATCTGCGCGATATTTTAAATCTGGAACATCCCTGCAATTTCGATAGTCTGGAAGATTATGACCTGCTGATTTTCCGCAAACTGATTACCCCGGGTGACCAGATTTATAACTTTAATGACGAAGCGCATGAGCATGTGTTTGGCTTAAGCACCACACCGGTCAGTTTTATTCTGACCCCGCAGATACTTATTACGGTGCGTGAGCAGGGCAATAAAGCCATTGAAAATTATATTGCCCGTTTAGACACCATTTTAAGCCGGCCGGTTGAAGAGCAGAATAAACCGAAAAAACTGGCAACCTCGCCTCTAGATTTGGCCTTACGTTTACTGAACAGTATGGTCGATGACTATTTAAACCTGCGCCATCCTTTAACCCGCCGGGTCGAGTTTTGGCAGCGTGAGCTGTTGCAGGGCCATCGCCGTTTTAACCAGTGGCATCAGTTGCTACAGGAAAATATGGCATTTCAGCATGTGGAAAATCTGTGTGAAGAACAGATTGATACCTTGCAGGAACTGCGCGATGAAATTGTCGAAAACTATCTGCATTTAAAAGGCAAGAAACGCAGTGAAAAACAGGAAATCATGCTGGTGCGGGTAGATGACTTAAGCAGCCATGTGGCCCGCATCCAGAAACATACCTTGCGTTTAAGAAGTGCCATTCAGGCGGCCATTGACCTGCATTTTTCTGCCATTGCCAACCAGACCAATGAGAATATGCGGATTCTGGCGATTATTACCGCGGTGTTTGCACCCTTAACCCTGTTAACCGGAATTTATGGCATGAATTTCGTGATGATTCCGGGGCTGGATTCACCCTATGCTTTCTGGGTGATGCTTGGCACCATGCTTATTACCACCTTGTTGCTGCTGTATTATTTTTATCGGCGGCATATGGTGGGACGCGGTGAAAAAAGTGTGCTGGACATGCTTTCGCAGCGACCGGATCAGACCCGGATTGACCTGTTCTGGTTTCTGGATTATGTGCCCGGCAAGCCGTTACCACCGGAAGGTCAGAACGCTCTTCGAGATTCTCAGCTTAAACCAAAATAACGCAGTCCTTCATTTGCCTGCCCGAAAGAAAGCATATACTTTCTTTCGGGCAGAATGCAGATTTCATCGCACTGCAATAAAAACCGGTTAAGGTGAAGATGAAGGATTTTGCTGGGCCTGCTGCAAAAGCTGATAAATCTGATCTTTCAGTTTTAATTTTTTGCGTTTCAGCGCCTCGATATCATCATTAATCTGATGAACCGGATCAAGCTCGAGCTGGCTGATTTTCCGGTCCAGATGTTCATGATCTTCAAACAGGCGCGCAAAATGTGGGTTGTCTTCGCGCAGTTGTTGCATTAATTCCCGAAACTCCGGGAACATGAGTTTGACCTTTTTGTTGCATTCTTTTGTTTTCATTGCGACCGTCTATTTTCCCAAAAATAAAGAGAGGGAAATACGCAGATTTCCCTGTAGAGAGTAAATGGCGTGGTGCCTAGCTTTGTCTTAAATGCAGATGTTTGACTTCTTTGCGCAAATTTTGCAGCTCATCAATCAGATCGAGCATCATGGCGACGGCAGAAAAGCTGGCATTAAAATCACGTTGCAGGCGATAGGCCTGGCGGGCACGAGAGACATCTTCCCCAAAAAACTGGTGAATCCGTTCTTCCGGACGTGAAGGGAGAATGTCATATTCTAAAAGCTGTAATACCCATTCCGGGCTTTGACCACAAGCTTCAGCAAAATGCTCTAAATCAAAAGATACGCGCTCATCTATAATTTCAGCTTGTGGGCGACCAGACTGGGAGTTTTCGCGATATTGGATCGTGGTCATGGCTTACTCCTTTTAGCTTGAACTTGTTAAAACAAGGAAGAGCAGATGCATGGGTTGTTCTAACGTAATTTCGGGTCTATGCGCTGCGCTCTTGTTGTTTTATCTGAAGGATTAATTTTATTTAAAACCATATTTCAGCATTTGGCTGTTTTGTTTGGTATTCCTTTGTGCTTGAAACGTAGCCTTGCTTGCTTTTTCGCCATTTTGCTGGCACCAAGGACGCTCAGCAGGCCTACTTTTGGCTAATCTCCAGTTTAAATAAACTGTTTAAATTTTATTCATTATTCAGGCTTTCGAGAGGGACGGACAGAGGGTAGAGCAACTATATTGTTTCAAATTATGTCCATATCATTAAGATAAAATGAAGGCTTCCGTAGAAGCCTCTTGTAAACTTGTTGAAGAATCAGTATTTAATCCAGGTCACGCTACGACCAATCACGGAAACACCGACATAGCCGCGTAAGGTCAGGCGTTTACCGTTGGCACTTAGGCGTGCCTTGCCTTTATAGACTTTGCCACCAATCGGGTCGAGTACACTGCCTTGCACAAACTGTAACGGGTTTTTTGGATCCTGCTTAAAGCCCCAGATAAATGGCAAGCCGATAAACGGTTTGTTTTTAAGCTGGCCCGGACATTGGTGGCAAATATTCATTTTTTCTGCACCCGGAATGTTGCGGGTTTCAACAATAATACCTTCATAGGTGCCATCTGGCTTTTTACGGATTTCGACATCGGCACGGGAATAACTGGTACGGTCATCAATTGTTTTCCATTTCCCCACCAATGGATCATTCTCTGCGAAAGATACGCCTGAAACTGTTGCCAAAAGCAATCCAGCAACAATCCCTGTAAATCCCTTTTTCATGATTATTATCCCACAACGCAATGCGCGTTATTAAAATTAGAGTAAAGTACCTAATTCTATAGAAGAAAATACTGTTAAATCAATGAGATAATAAGTGAAAACGATCACAATAAGATATGAAACTGCTAAGTAGTTTAAGCTATTGCGTGCGCTTGAATTCATCAGTCAGGTTATAAACAGAATATGTGCTTGCGGTAGATGAATAAAGCGGTATGGTTTGTCGTAATCCAGTCGCTTAAAAAAGATGAGTAACAGCTTGAGCGAGATTGATGCTGAGTTCAGTAAAAAGCGTGCGCTATTTGAACCTATATCTGCAGGGTCATAAAGATTGAATAAACGCATAAAACTGAACATAAAAAAGAGACCAAACCGTTCTCCAGTTTGATCTCTTGGTGGGCTTGAAAACTTGCCGCTTAGCTTAGGTGTTCACCAAACAGGCCGAGTGCTTCTTCTGCAGTAAACTGATAACGTGCATTACAGAACTGGCAATCCATCACAATCGGGTTTTGATGTTCCAAGGTTTCGCGTACTGCATTGGCCCCAATCTGGGTCAGTGCCGTAGCACAGCGTTCTTTGGAACAGGTACAGCCAAATTTAAGATGTTCAACTTCTGGCAGACGTACTTCTTCTTCGTTGTACAGACGGTACAATACTTCCTGAACTTCCAGATCGGTCAGTTCGCTGGTTTTCAGGGTTTCGGTCAGCATGGTCAGACGTGGCCATAAATCTTCATCTACACGTTGCTGTTCTTCTTCGCTATTTCGCGGTAACAGCTGAATCAGCAAACCGCCAGAACGCTGGTCGTTGCTGGCCAGTACAATACGGGTTGGAATTTGTGCAGATAAATCATAGTATTGCATCAGGCAGCCGGCCAGGTTTGGCTTGTCTAAAGGCACAATACCCTGATAACGCTCACCAAATTCCGGTTCAATATTAATAAACAGCACCGGATTGACCAGGGTTTTAAGTACCGTGCTGCTGTCTTCAGCCTGCTGGAAATGTGGATCTGGTTCATAATCTGCCAAAGCACGAATTTCACCCAGATGGTTACATTCGGCCATTGCCCATTTAAAGGTACCGCTGGCCTGAATTTGCAGGCTAATCCGACCTTTAATTTTTAAGGTACTGGCCAGCAAAGCGGTGGCACTGAGCATTTCTCCCAAAAGGACCTGAATGGCTGGCGCATAGTCACGTTGGGCCAAAATGGTTTGCAGGGCTTCTTCAAGATGAACAATCTCACCGCGGACAGGGCTATCTTCAATAAAAAAGCGTTGGCGTAAATCAGACATAAAATTCTCCATAACCCTGCATTAATGGTGATGATATTGTAAATCACAAGTCAGTTTGATTCATTACGTGTTACATCAATATGATGGTTTTGTAGTGAACGCTTTAAATCTACACCGGTCGGGCTTTCCCGGACCTGAGCATCATTCTCGAACAGGTGCTCCAGCTCGGCCAGTGCATTGCGATGAGTTTCATAGATTTTTTGCTCATCGGTATAAATGTTCTGCTGCTGGGCCAGTAATTTTTCATCATAACTGCGAAACAATTCGATACTCTTGTAAGCATCTTCTTCTGCAATACCCTGGTCGCGTAGCGCGCAATAGGCCATGCCTAAAGAAGATAAATAGGTTTCACGCCAGATGTGTTCAACGCCTAAATCCCGCAATAAATGCACATGATGGCGGTCACGGGCACGCACCAGCAGTTTGAGCTGCGGATAATTCAGGCGGATATGCCGGGCCACATTCATCGAGTCTTCAATATCATCAATGGCCAGAATAAAGGTCTTGGCATGTTCAATCCCCGCAGCACGTAAAATATCGGGCTGGGTGGCATCGCCATAATAGACTTTACCGCCATAATTGCGCACAAAATCAACTTTATCCAGGTTGCTGTCAATGGCGGTATAGGGTAGGTGCTGCAAATAGGCCACCCGTGCAATAATCTGCCCAACCCGGCCAAAACCGGCAATAATCAGCGCTGGATGCGCATCGGGAATCTGGTCATATTCCGGCGTCTTGTCCTGATTCAGACGCGGAATCACCTGGCTGGTCATGAACCAGTACAGCACCGGGGTTAGCACCATCGACAGGGTCACCATCAGGGTAATCGGCTCTAAAATGGCCTGTGCCACCACTTTTTCTGTTAAGGCAACCTGTAACACCACAAAGGCAAATTCACCGCCTTGCGCCAGACAGGTGGCCAGTAGCAAACTGTTTTGCCAGGAATATTTAAAATACCGGGCAATTGCGGTCAGGGAAATAAATTTCACCAACAGCAGTACTAAGGCGCCGCCGAGAATGAACAGTGGACTGTCGATCAGCAGGGACATCTGAGTGGTCATCCCCACGGTCATGAAAAACAGGCCGAGCAATAGTCCTTTAAACGGTGCAATACTGGCTTCCAGTTCATGCCGGAATTCGGAATCGGCCAGTAGCACCCCGGTCAGGAAGGCGCCAAGCGTGGTGCTAATCCCCAAGACATCCATCAGGCAGACCACGGCCAGCACAATAAACAGGCCGACCGCGGTAATCAGCTCATGCGCGCCGGTTTTGGCAACAAAACGGAAAAACGGGCGCATGAGATAACGGCTAAATAAAAACAGTCCGCTAAAGGTGGCCAGAATCGCGGCGAAATAGGCCAGCCCATGATGAGTCGATTCAGTACCGGCCAGCAAGGGAATAATTGCAATTAATGGAATGGCGGCGATATCCTGAAATAGCAGAATTGAAAAAGACTGCTGGCCATAACTGCTGTTCAGTTGCTGTTTTTCATTTAAAAGTTGCAGCACAAAGGCGGTTGAGGACAGGGCCAGGGCAAAACCAATAATCAGGCTGGCGGCAATCTGCTGCTGCAAACTGAAAAACACCAGAATCGCCAGTAACAGGCCAGTGACGGCCACCTGCGCGCTGCCCATGACAAAAATCGACTGACGCATTTGCCAGAGCCGCTGGGGTCTGAGTTCCAGACCAATAATGAACATCAGTAAAATGACGCCAAATTCAGCCAGTTCCTGAATGGCTTCCGGGTCGCTGGCGATATTGAACACACTCGGGCCCAATAAAATACCGGTAAACAGATAGCCGAGTACGGTGGCAATCCCAAAACGCTTGAGCAGCGGAACCAGTAATAAAGAGGCACCCAGAAACAGGGTGATTTGCAGCAGTAACGACATCGACAATCCTAGGAGTTATGGTGCCCTCAGGCTGCAGCTAAGTCAGTGGTTAACTGAATTCCTGAGGGTCTATATCTAAGCTAAGTTTCATATTTGATGGCTTGTGATGCAACATATTTTGCCACCATGCACGTAGATAAAAATGTAAACGGGCACGATCTTGCGACAACAATACTAAATGGGCCTGATAGCGGCCGGCCTTGCGTTCCATTGGTGCCGGAATCGGTCCCCAGATATCAATTAACTGTTCAGAATTTTCTCGCAGCCATTGAGCATGTTGCTGTAAAAACTGCTGATTCTGCTCCTGACTTTTAGATTCGCAGCGAATCAGGGCGGTATAGCGAAATGGGGGCAGCAGGGCGGCCTGACGTTCTTTTAAGGTTTGCCGGGCAAAGGCACGATAATCCTGCTCGACCAGGGTGCTCAGCAGCGGATGATCAGGACGCAGGGTCTGTAAATAGACATCGCCTTTATGTTCACCGCGGCCGGCACGACCGGCCACCTGCACAATCAGCTGCGCAGTCCGCTCTGGCGCCCGGATATCAACACTTAACAGGCCGGCATCAATATCCAAAATCGCCACTAGAGTCACATAAGGAAAATGGTGGCCTTTGGCCAGCATTTGGGTGCCGAGCAGAATCAGCGGCTGGCTGGTTTGAATGCGGTCATAAATTTTTTGCCAGCTGCCGACGCGGCTGGTGGAATCGCGGTCCACCCGCACCACATCGTAATCCGGGAACAGCTGTTGCAGGTTTTCTTCAACCTTGGCTGTGCCCATGCCCAGGGTTTTCAGTTCGCTATGCTGGCACTGCGGACATTGCTCCGGCTTGCGGTGAATGGTGCCACAATGATGGCAATGCAGATGGGTATATGGACTATGATGCAGGGTAAAATTGGCATCACAGTGTGGGCATTGTGCCTGCCAGCCACAGCTGTCACAGACCAGCACTGGCGCATAACCGCGGCGGTTTAAGAAAATCAGCACCTGTTCTTTTTTCTGCAGGCGTTTTTTGATTTCCTGAATCAGCAGCAGGCTTAGACCTTGCTGCTTTTGCGCAACTTTTAAATCAATGATGTGAATTTTCGGCATCAGTGCCGGGCCGGCACGCTGGTTCAGTTCCAGACGGATCATTTTACCCTGTTCCGTTAAGGCATAGCTGTCAATGCTGGGCGTGGCCGAACCGAGAATCACCGGGCAGTGTTCTAAATGAGCACGGTATAAGGCCACATCGCGGGCATGGTAACGAAAGCCTTCCTGCTGTTTAAATGACAGGTCGTGTTCTTCATCCAGAATAATCAGCCCCAGATTGGGCAGCGGGGTATAAATTGCCGAGCGTGTACCAAGAATAATCGAAGCCTTGCCAGTCTGGGCGGCCTGCCAGGCCTGCAGACGTTTGCTGTCATTTAAACCGGAATGCAGCAGCGCAATATGACAGTGAAAACGAGACTGGAAGCGGCTAATGGTTTGAGGGGTCAGGCCAATTTCCGGCACCAGCACCAATACCTGTTTTCCCTGTTTTAGCACTTCCTGCATGATCTGCAGATAGACTTCGGTTTTACCACTGCCGGTCAGACCATCGAGTAAAAAGGCCTGATAACGATGCTGTGCTTTCAGTACGGTTTCAATGGCCCGTTTCTGGTCGCTGTTCGGGGTTAACGGCATTTGCGCCAGCGTCATTGGCACCGGGCTAAAATCCTGCTGCTCCAGATCGCAATAGCAAATCTGCTTTTTTTCCAGCGCTTTTAAGGTTGCAGTTTCAATACCGGCCAGATTCAGGATATTTTCTGAAGTCCCGCTCGGATGCAGCTTCAGGACTTTATAAGCCTCCTGCTGCTTCTCGGAGCGCTTCAGTTTGGCTTCGGCCTGATCATCCAGTAGTTTCCACATTCGTGCCAGTAAATTATACGGGCGTCCCTGACGTAACAGGCTGGGCAGGGCGCTATGCATCACTTCGCCAATCGGAAACTGATAATACTGCGCCGACCATGTCAACAAAGTTAAAACTTTCTGATCTAGAATCGGCTGCTGGTCGAGCAGCTCGCTAATGGCTTTCAGTTTAATCTTGGGGTCAAGCGGATGATCGGGCGGGAGTTTTTCAATAATGATGCCCACCAGATTCTGCCGGCCAAAGGACACCAGCACCCGCGCGCCGACGGCAGCCTGCTGATATTCAGCCGCACTGAGCATATAGTCAAACCCGTCATACAGATAGACCGGAACAGCTACACGAACACGGTAGATGGGGGCGGGATGGACGGGCGAATTTGGCATAACAGCGGGTCTGCTTCCTGATGAAAATGTCGTCGTGCTCGATCTGGAGTTATGATAGAGTGAGCAAATAATTTATATCTCAGAATATGAATGATTTTGGTGGTGAGACGCAACTGCGTTGAATAATTTTTTGGAAAATTAGAGCATTACAATGCCTGCATATCAGTTTACAGCCCTTGATGCATCAGGAAAGCAGCAAAAAGGGGTTTTAGAAGGGGATTCTGCACGGCAGATTCGTCAGCAATTGCGTGACAAGGCCCTTATCCCGATTAGTGTTGATCCGGTAGAACAAAAACAGAAGCATCAGGCCCAGCGCTGGTTCCAGAAAAAAATGACCGCTTATGATCTGGCCTTAATGACCCGGCAGCTGTCGGTACTGGTAGCCGCAGCCATCCCGCTGGAAGAAGCCTTGCGCGCCGTGGCCAAGCAAAGTGAAAAAGCCCATGTGCAGAATTTATTGCTGTCAGTACGCTCCAAGGTTTTAGAAGGATATTCACTGGCCAATGCCTTGCAGCAGTCGGGGCATTTTCCGGATTTATATATTGCCACCATTGCCGCCGGGGAACGTTCTGGACATCTGGATTTAATTCTGGACCAGCTGTCGGACTACACTGAAAACCGCTTTGCCATGCAGAAAAAAGTGCAGGGCGCGATGATTTATCCGATTATTTTAATGCTGATGTCCTTTGCCATTGTGATGGGGCTGATGACCTATGTGGTGCCGGATATTGTCAAAACCTTTGATCAGGACAAAGGCGCCTTGCCGTGGATTACCGTGGCGTTAATGCAAGCCAGTGATTTTATCCGTCTGGCCTGGCCCTTTTTGCTGGTCGGGACGATTCTGGGCATCTTCCTGTTGGTCCGCTTTTTAAAAACCTCGGCCGGCCATTATGCATTTGATCGTTTAACCCTCAAACTGCCACTATTTGGTAAACTGTCACGTGGTATAAACGCAGCACGTTTTGCCAGCACCCTGTCGATTCTGACCCAGTCCGGTGTACCATTGGTTGATGCCTTAAAAATTGGCGCTGCGGTCAGCAGTAACTGGGTGATCCGCGATTCGGTTAATCTGGCGGCCGAGAAAGTCACCGAAGGGGGGAACTTGGGCACCCAGCTGGAGCGCAGTGGTTATTTCCCGCCGATGATGGTACAAATGATTAAAAGTGGTGAAGCATCGGGTGAGCTCGACCGGATGCTGGAGCGCGCATCGACCATGCAGGATCGGGAGGTGACCACGCTCATCTCGACCTTACTGGCGCTGCTGGAGCCCTTAATGCTGGTGCTGATGGCCAGTATTGTGCTGGTGATTGTGATTGCGGTGATGCTGCCTATTGTCAATATGAATAATATGATTTAAATCGAGACCCATTGAAGATAACAAATGATGAAAGATTCAAGAGAGAACCTGATGCAACGGAAATCCTATTCGAATAAACAGGCCGGTTTTACCCTCATTGAAGTAATGGTGGTGATTGTCATTTTAGGCGTGCTGGCGGCGCTAATTGTCCCGAACGTGATGGGCCGTGGTGAAAAAGCCAAAGTCGATACCACCGCAATTACCTTAAAAGGTGTGGCCGGCGCGCTGGATCAATACAAGCTGGACAATGGCCGTTATCCGTCCATGCAGGATGGTGGTTTAGATGCGCTGGTCAATCAGCCCGCGTCAGCTAAAAACTGGTTGCCGGGTGGTTATGTCAAAGGCGGTTATCCAAAAGACAGCTGGGACAATGACATTCAATATGTGATTCCAGGCTCTGAAGGTCGCGCTTTTGACCTGTATTCTTTTGGTGCAGATGGTCAGCAGGGCGGTGAAGGCACCGATGCCGATATTTATTATCAGCCTTAAGCCGGCTTGATTATAAATGCCGTGATGGAATATATCACTTCACCTGATTGGACTATTCAATTAAAGGTGAAGTGATAATAGCTCTTAATTATAAAAAATATTCTAATATTCTGATAAATATGAATTTAAGATAATCTTCCAGATTTGAGATTCATAATAAGAATTATTTCCAACAGTACTGATTACAATAATCCTGGGAATGTGGAGCAATATCATCTATTTATTTCATTAAAACCGTTCATAATAAGTCAAAAGGCACATATTTGTCTGGAGGATGGTATGAAAGCATTAATCTTGTCGGATGAAATTAACCAGTTTCACTGGACGATGCTGAAGTCTGTTCTGCTGATTTTAAGCCTGCTTCCCTTGAGTCAGGGGTTTTTGCATCTCTGGCAAAGCACCGAAGGCAGCAGCCAGATTATGGTCGGTTTCTTCGCCCTGAGCCTGATGAGCTCGTGCTTGCTCTTAAGTTTCTGGTCGGCGCTACAAGCCACTGTTTTAAAACTAGAACCAGAACAGGCTTCTTGCTTTGAGCAGGCAGTGGTAAAAGTTTATCGCTATCTGCCGATGCTCTCTCTGGCGGCGATGCTGTCCTATCTGGTGACCCAGCTTTAAATGTAGACAATAAAAAACCGAGGCATGAACCTCGGTTTTTTTTATTACTCCTCCCTTTTACAAAGGGTGAGAAGCACTGCTTCGCAAGGGAGGGATTTATAAAATTAATCCCCTTAACCCCCCTTTGATAAAGGGGGACTTCATAGGCGAATTATCTTCTCGACTTAAAGCTGACATCTACTTTACGTGGACGATAGATCCAGCCCAAAACCAGCAACAGGAAGGAGAAGATCAGCACCGGCCAATCACTAAGGCGAGTGTACAAGGTCTGGCCCTGCATTGCCGGTAATTCACCGCGTAGCACTGCTTCCTGATCAATCGGGGCCTGCTGCACAATATGGCCTTGATGGTCAATAAAAGCGGTCACGCCGGTATTGGTGGCCCGAATAAACCAGCGGCCATTTTCTTTGGCACGCATCTGCACCATCTGTAAATGCTGCCACGGGCCGGCTGTACCGGTAAACCAGGCATCATTGGACACAGTCACCAGAAAATCACTCTGGCTGGCATTACGACGGGTCAGATTCGGATAGGCCACTTCATAACAGATGGCTGCACCCAACGGTGAGTTATGAATCATCAGCGGCTTTTGTTCTTTGGCACCGCGCGAAAAACCACTCATGGATGGATCATTCTGCAAGGCCGGCAAGACCCAGCTTAACAGGCCGGATAAAGGAATATATTCACCAAATGGCACCAGGCGCTGTTTCTTGTATAAGCCTTCTGAATCTGTACCGGTGGCCATAATACTGTTGTAGTACATCGGCTGGCCATTTTGCTGAGATTCAGGCAGGTCCCAATACGGAATACCGGTGACCCAGGCACTTCCCGATTTTTCCGCCTCGGTTTTCATGGCCGCTAAAAACGGTTCGATATCGGTCTGGAACATTGGAATGGAAGATTCCGGCCAGACAATCAGGTCGCGGCCCCATTCGGTGCGGGTCAGTTCACTGTAGATCAGCAGGGTTTTCAGTTGATATTCGGTCAGCCATTTCAGGTCTTGTGGAATATTGCCCTGAATCAAGGACACGGACAGCGGCGGTTCATCTTTCTCGCTGACAAAACTGAGCTGGGAAGCACCCCAAGCACCGGCCAGGAGCAGCAATGACGGCACCAGCCAGAAGATGCGTTTATTCAGAATTTCCACCAGCGCACAGGCCAGAATAAGGGCCACAAACGACACTCCGAACACCCCGAATAAGGGCGCATAGCTGTCCAGAAAACGCTCAGTAAAGGCATAGCCGACAAATAGCCACGGGAAACCGGTAAATACCCAGGTTTTGGCCCATTCAAAGAACACCCATAGCGGAGCGAAAGTTAGTGGCGTTTCCGGGAAGAAGCGGCGATACAGCCAGGTTTGAATGGCGGTAAACAGCCCCATGGCCAAGGCCATAATCGCAATCATCAGCACGCTTAAAATGGCCGGGGTATCTCCATAGACATGAATGGAGGTATATAGCCAGAAGGCACCGACAAACCACAGGCCAATACCGTAGGCCCAGCCAATAAAAAAGGCCTGTTTGGCAGAGCGCTGACGTAAAACTGCATAAAGCAAGGCCGGAGACAGCAGGGCAATCCACCAGTAATAATACGGTGCCAGGGCAAAACTGAAAATGGCACCTGCGATTAAGGCAATCAGCAGGGGATAAACTAGCGGGAGCTGTTTGTGTTGTTGGGATGAATCTAACAGCTTGGTGAAATAAGTCCTCATTGACGTACAGCTCGAATCAGATGAATAGTGCGTGCATCTGCTTCAAGAATCTTAAACTGCCAATCCCCAATTTCAATAATTTGACCTTGCAGATCACTCACCAATCCAATTTCCTGAAGCAGTAAACCGCCGACAGTTTCTACTTCATCGTCAGAAAAATCAGCATCTAAAACATTGTTAAAGTGTTCAATTGGTGTAAGTGCCTGTACCAGCCAGGTGTTGGCGGTCTGCGGATCATGATCGGGCACAATATATTGTGCTTCGGCATCGGCCTGATCATGCTCATCTTCAATTTCACCAACAATTTCTTCCAGAATATCTTCTAGGGTTACCAGTCCTGAAGTGCTGCCATATTCATCAATTACAATGGCAATATGGGTCTGGGTATTTTTCAGCATACGCAGGACCTGATCGGAACGCGCACTTTCTGGCACAAATAGTGGCTGACGCATCAGTGCCCGGATATCGACCTTCGGCGTTGGTTCGGTCAGAAAGGGTAACAAGTCTTTGGCCAGCAGAATCCCCACTACATTGTCAGGCTGGTCTGAAGAGAAGACCGGAAAGCGTGAATGGGCCGACTCGACCAGTACATGCAGAATATCCAGCAGCTCATCATCTTCCTGCAAGCTGATCATGGAGGTGCGCGGGGTCATAACCTCACGGATTTTGGTGGCCGGCAAATCCAGCACACCTTCCAGCATTGCCACAGTATCGGGTTCTAAAAAACGACGTGAATCTTGTACTAATTTTAGCAATTCATCGCGGGTTTCCGGTGCAGTACCTAACCATTTACGTAAGCCACGCATACCCCACGATGGGCCTGATTCCTCGTGCATGATCCTTCCTAAAGACTCGTTGTATCTAAAAAACTTGATTTAATCATACCGCAGAAAATACAGTTGTCTATTGTTTATCGACTTTCGCCGAAACAATGAATTTGATGATTTATCAGGCGGATAAAGCCAGCTTGCAGCATCAGTGGTTTTGCTGGCTTTGTGTTAGAATAGAAAAATTGTATCTCGCCGAGTTTTATTATGTCTGATTCATCCATTACCCCTGCCATTCAGCTAAATACGCGCGGTCTGCGTTGCCCTGAACCAGTGATGATGTTGCATCAAGCCATTCGTAAATCTAAATCGGGCGATGTGGTGGAGATTTTTGCCACCGACAATTCTACTTCGTGGGATATTCCAAAATTCTGTATGCATTTGGGTCATGAGCTGCTGTTACAGGAAGAAGTGCTGGATGCTGCTGGCAATAAAGAATTTCATTATCTGGTCAAAAAAGGCTAGGTCATCCTCCGACAATGCCGCGGTTTTAAAGGCCATGCTTTTTATCGGATAGTTACATATTGATAAACAAGCGGCCGGGTTGAAGCGATGTTTTATGTGGTTATTTTGTATAAAATAGCCACACTTTTTTTTAGCTATTTATTACAGAACAATGATGCCAAGCAATATATTTGCAGCACTAGAAAAATTAGGCCTCAGCCCACAAAAACGTGCCCTCCATATTCAATTTTCTCAGCCTGCCTTAAATACCGATGTTTTTTTACAGCGCATCGATGGTGAACACCAGCTCAATCAGGGCTTATGTGCCGAACTGATCTGTCTTTCGACCAATGCCCAGATTCCGTTAAAACAGTTTATTGGCGCGCAGGTTGCCGTCGATCAGGTCACTGACCAGGGCCAGCTGTTTCGCAGCAGCGGTATTATCACCGCAGCCGCGCAAGGCCAGAGTGATGGCTCACTCACCCTCTATAAACTCACGCTAGAAGATCCGACTGCACTCTGGCATAAACGCCGTAACAGCCGTGTGTTTATGAATAAAAGCGTGCGTGAGGTCAGTGAAATTTTATTTAAAGAATGGCAAAACAAAAGCCCGCTCTTTGCCGCCAGCCTGACCCTGGACTTAACCGGACTGACCCAGGAACTGGATGTGCGTCCCTTTATCATGCAGTCCAATGAAACCGACTATGACTTTTTGACCCGGCTCTGGCGCAGTGAAGGCATTAACTGGCTGATTGATGAAGCCCAGTTACAGGTCGTACATTCCAGCAGCCCGATACAGGCCCAGAAATTACGCCTGATTGATGACAACAGCCAGTACAGCGCCTTAAACCGCCGCAGTATCCGCTTTCATCGCTCCAGTGCCACCGAACAACTGGACAGCATCACCCAGTTGATTGCCCAGCGCAGCCTGCAACCGACTGCCGTACATCTGCAACGCTGGCAGTCAGATAGCCTGAGCCAGGAAGAAGGCGCCGGTTCAGTGCAAAGCAAACACCAGCACAGCCATAATCAGGACAATGCCAGCTTGAGCTTGGAACAAGCCTGGCAGATCAGCCCGGCCTGGATGCAGGATTTAAATGGCGAAGACCAGGCCACAGCCTCTTCCAACAACCAGCTGGATAAACTGAACCAGAACCTCAGCCACTACAACGACCTGCAATCCAAATACTTTAGTGCCCATTCCACCGTCCGTGATGCCCAGGTCGGCTACTGGTTTGAACTGAATGAACACCCGGAAATTGACCAGCACAGCGCAGCCGACAAAGAATTTCTAATTACCGGCAAACAGTTCTATAACCAGAACAACTTACCCAAAGACCTCAATCAGCAGATTAACCAGTTACTCAGTCAAAGCCACTGGCATAGCCATTTTAGCTTTCAACACGAACAACACCCGGATGAACGTCAAGGCAATACCTTAGCCCTGCAACGCCGCAATATCCGCACCGTCCCGGAATACCATCCACTACAGCACCGACCGGCGGCTCATCCACAGCGCGCCCGGGTAGTCGGTCCTGCTGGCGAAAGCATCCATGTCGATGAATGGGGACGGATTAAAGTCCGTTTCCTGTTTACCCGCAGTGATGACCATCAGCATGATGGCGGGGCCGGCAGTAATGACAATGACACCGATTCCGCCTGGGTCGATGTACTGACGCCTTGGGCCGGAGAAGGCTACGGGGCACGTTTCCTGCCACGGATTAATGAAATTGTGGTGATCGACTTCTTTGACGGTAACATCGACCGGCCTTTCGTGGTTGGTCGTTTACATGAAGCAGAACGCTCGCCAACCCAATTCGACCAACAAGGCCAACTACCCGACACCAAAAAACTCAGCGGGATCCGCTCACAGGAAATTGAGGGCAGTGGCTTTAACCAGCTGCGCTTTGATGATACTCCGAAGCAGATCTCTGCCCAGCTGCAAAGCAGCCATGGCGTGACCCAACTGAACCTGGGGAACTTAAGTCATCCCAAAGCCAGTGCCGAAAGTGACGGTCGTGGTGAAGGTTTTGAACTGAGAACCGATCAGTGGGGCGCAGTTCGTGCTGGAGAAGGGCTACTAATTTCCACCCATCCACAGGCACAGGCCGAAGGCAACCATCTCGATGCCAGTGAAGCCAAGAGTCAGCTAGAAAGCAGCCTGAACAATGCTCAAGCCTTAAGTGAAGTGGCCAAAAACCAGCAGACTGATCCTTTAGAAGTTCTCGATAACTTAAAGAACTTCCTGGAACAGATCGAACAGCAGGATGAAAGCAAAGCCGCTGCTTTTAAACAGGCCTTAATGATTCTTAGCGCACCAAACTCTATTGCCTTAAGTAGCCAGCAAGATGTACATCTCTCTGCGGATGGTCAGATCAGCCACAGTGCCGGAGAGAGTATTAACCTCAGCACACAGCAATCTTTGATTGCGCATGCCAGCCAGAAACTAAGTTTATTTGCAGCACAAGAGGGTGCACGTCTGTATGCTGGTAAAGGCAAGGTTGAGATTCAGGCCCAAGGTGATGGTGCAGATCTTATTGCCAGAAAGGGGGTGCAGATTATTTCGACTGAGGCAAATGTCGACATCACCAGTGCGAAAGAAATCGTACTGACCGCAGGCGGTTCGCAACTAAGAATAAATGCTTCAGGGATATTTCCTACGACTGCAAGTAAATTTGAGGTGAAAGCGGGGCAGCATTTGTTTGTGGGGGGGGCACAAGTAAATGCACAATTGCTAGCTCTACCTGAATTTGATAATAAAAACTGGATTGCTTTAGAACATCTAGATGTAGATCGTCAACCATTTTCAAATTTGGGCTATAAAATCTTTTTTCAAAATAATCAGGTTATTGAAGGAAAGTTAGATGAGCATGGTAAAGCTCATCATGAAAACGTTCCAGAGAAAGCGATTAGAGTTGAGTATGAGCAGCCTGAAATGGAAGAAGACAAGCCTTGGGATCAGTTTGATACCGTCATGGCAGAGTTGAATAAGATTGATAAGAATAAGGGGCAATTTTAATGCCGGATTTTTTACCATCTAAAAAAGAGTTAACCAATGCCTTAGCATGGTTCACAGCTCCAGTAAATGATGCAATCAAGAAAGGAAAAGAAACTGCGGCGGATATCGCAGAATGGCTTTGGGTTGTATTACAAGGAGATTTTGCTGAAGATCAAACGACTGCACAAATTGTCACGGGTACAGTGATTTCGATGATTCCTTTTGTAGATCAGATTTGTGATGTTCGGGATATTTGTGCGAATGCAACAAAGATTAAAGAAGACAGTAATAATCCGTGGGCATGGGTTGGGCTGATTCTGACATTGATTGGTTTATTTCCTGTATTGGGTTCACTATTTAAAGGGGTTTTCAAAGTTATTTTGGCTCCTATTAGACGCTTTATGCTTAAGCCTGCAACCAAAGGTTTAAAGTTTACAGGTGGAAATATTTATAAGTTTGCTGAACCTGCGATTGAAAGTGGAATTACAGAGTTAAATAAATTTCTTGCACGCCCAGCGGTAAAAAAAGCCATTAAAAACGCAAAGATTACCAATATTTATAAAGCAACAGCGAGCAAAATTCGAGAAGTTAAAGGCATGTTGACCAAGCAGGCTTTGTTGGGTGTGTTTGATAAACTTGTAGGGTATTTAAGAGATACGGTTAAATTTATTGATAAATATGCAAGTAAGGCAATTGGTGCAAAAGCACGACAAATGTTGCAAACCGTAATTGATGTCCGTAACTTGGCGAATCAAAAACTTGGTGAATTTTTAAAACCTGTGCAAGACTTTTTGGAAAGATTGGCGGTTAGAATCGAGAAAGAGGGTGATCAGGCTTTTAAAGCGACGACTAATGTTAGAAATGTGACCCAATTTAGAAGATTGGGTGATGGCGAAGAACTTAAAGCATTTCGTAAGCAAAAGCCAAATTGGGTTCATCTAACTCCAGAAAATGGGCGATTACCTTTTCCTAAAGCTAGAAAAGACCCCAAAACAGCAACTACACCATTCCATCCTAGTTTAGGAAATGTGCAACCTGCATTGAAAAATCCTAAACTAACACACCCTTTAAAAGGAAAATTTGATACTTTTGCTCAAGGTCCAAAGGGAGAGAAATTAATTAAAGCACAAATATTTAATGAAGGTGATATTTTAGTGCGTGTATTAGCGCCAGGTAGTTTTGACAATAGTATTTGTTGGATGCGTAAGTCCGAGTTTGAAAAGCTAAAAAGCCGTGAAGAGTGGCGTGATAAATTTGCAGTTTGGGCGAGCTGGAATGCTAATGGTGAATATCTTGAATATACAGTCCCTAAAGGTAAAAAGTTATATGCTTGGGAAGGTCCTGCTGCCTCACAAGAGCTTGGTGAGTTTTATTTAAAAGGTGGAGGTATTCAGATCGTACTAGATCCCAATGACTTGGTTACTTCCGGACTAAGCAAGCGAAAATTGACAGGTTGGGGTTATGGTACGGACACAGAAATTGGTGATTTTTCAATGGTTGGAGTTCCAACTTTGCAAACTAAAATGGGCGATTATAGTTTAGCTGCCAAACTAGAATATAAACCGAGATAAACAAGATAGAGAAGATCATGAATTACGAAGTAAATCCTAAAGCTGCATATTTATTAGAACAATTTAGCTCGTTAGAATTTTTTGAGACTATGCGAAATAACTACCATCTTTTTTTAGATAGTTTAGAAGAGCTATTTGAAATCTATATGCATAATTTACCCTATAATTTAAGAAGTTTACCCTATCCAGAACAAGCAGATATTCAATGGGGGGGGACTGTTTTGCCTAATTTAAGAAATACGATGGATCGTATAGAGTCTGCGTACGCAAAAATAAAAACAGGTGATTTTACTTATTTACGTTGTACTGGAGAAATACGCTCTAATGATAAAGGTTTGAGTGAGTTTTCTCCACATTGGATGGATGATTTACCTACAGATAAAGTAAAACAATGTTGGGATTATTATTCAATTGCCAAAAGTTATGCTTCAATTATTTCAAATACTTATCCAACCTATTGGAATATTGATGAGCTTGTTATTGATTATCCTGAAGCTGATATATTTCATGAAATCAATCTAGTTTTACCTGACTCTTATCCAATTTATAGGATAAATCCAGAAATAATAGTTAAATCTAATGAGAACGTTGGGAAAACAGGTATCTATATTTGTGAAGAAGATAGAAACAGAATTGAGTTTATGGCAGCAAGTGAGGAGGAAGGTAGAGGAGTAGGAAGTGTTATAGCTACTGGAATGGATCCTGAAACATTTGAGACTTTTTATGGCGATTGTACTTGGGTACTAGTTGAACGCATTGCAGATGAAGGTGGTTCATCTGAGACAATTCAAGTTGAAAACTTAAAAGGTTTTGCTGGTCAGACTTGTCAACGGACAGGTAATTGGTGGAGTCCTGCAAATCAATTGCAATCCCGTTATTTTGAACAGGGAGAAGTATTTCCTGAGATTGAGAATAATAGTTGGGGTGAAACGATTTGGTATTTAGAAGTGACGAATAAGAAGTAAATATGTGTTATAGCGTAAATCCTAAAGCTGCATATTTATTAGAACAATTTAGCTCGCTAGCATTTTTTGAAACTATGCGAGATAACTACCGTCTTTTTTTAGATAGTTTAGAAGAACTATTTGAAATCTATATGCATAATTTACCATATAGTTTACGAAGTTTACCTCATCCTGAGCAAGCAGATATTCAATGGGGAGAAACTGTTTTACCTAATTTAAGAAATACAATGGACTATATGGACGAGTGTTATGTAAAAATAAAATCAGGAGATTTTACATATTTGGATTGTGTGGGTGATGTTCGTTCCAATGATAAAGGCTTAAGTGAATTTTCTCCACATTGGATGGATGATTTACCTAAAGATAGAGTAGAAAAATGTTGGAATTACTATTCAATTGCCAAAAGTTATGCTTCGATTATTGGGAATACTTATCCCACATATTGGGAAAAAGGATTTTTGGAAGAAAATTTTCCAAGTTTAAGCAGATTTAATAATATAGATGTAATGTTACCAGTTTCTTATCCTATTTATAGGATAAATCCAGAAGTGAAAGTGGATTCTAGAGAAAAGATAATTAAAACAGGTATTTATGTTTGTGGTGGATTTGACAATAATTTAAAATTTTTAGCAGCTAGTCCAGAAGATGATAATGGTTTTGCTCCACGATATGCGATTCAAGATCAAGAAACTGGAAGAAACATATATTATGAGACCACATGGACTTTAGTAGAGCGCATTGCAGATGAAGGTGGGTCATCTGAGACAATTCAAATAGAAAACTTAAAAGGTTTAGCTGGTCAGGCTTGCCAACGAACAGGCAATTGGTGGAGTCCTGCAAATCAATTACAATCCCGTTATTTTGAACAGGGAGAGGTATTTCCTGAGATTGAAAATAATAGTTGGGGGGAAACAATTTGGTATTTGGAAGTGACGAATAAGAAATAATGTCTAAGTTTAAGATTCATCCTCAAGAAATTTATTTATTAGAACGCTATAGTTCGGCTGAATACTTTAGCGAACTAGTCGATACTTTTAAGAATATGCTGGATGCAGCAGGGGATGCGCTCGAGCTATTTATGCAAGATTTACCTTATGATTATCGGAACCGTCATATTTCACAACAGCCCGATGTGGTTTGGGGTGAGCATGTTTTGCCTAATTTTCGATCAACTCTAGAGGCATTAAATTATGGATATAAACGTTTATTAGAGGGTGATTTATCTGCTTTACAATATGCAGGGAATGTGGTGACTGACTTTAGAAATCAAAGAATAGACTATTTCCCTGATTGGATGGATGAGGGTAATTTAGCCTTATTTGATCAATGGCAAAGTAAAGCTAGTAAGTTATCATCTAATATTAAAGCTACAGTTTTTGGTAGCTGGCCTATGACTTTTTTAAAAGAAGACTATGATTCAGATTATTTAGGAGAGTTAAACTTACCATCATCTTTACCAATATATAAGTTAAACCAAAATGTTACGGTCAAAACAGGCGAAACTGTGCCACAGGATGGTATTTACATTCCTGAAATACAGGAAGCAAGTGCACAGCTGCTGCTTAAAGGGCATGATGCGATAGAAGCATTAGTGGGACTTGATCCAGATTGCCCACAATATGATCATGAGGAAGATACGGAATGGGTATTGGTTGAACGAATTGCAGACGAGGGTGGGTCATCTGAGACTATTCAAGCTGAAAATTTAAAAGGTTTTGCTGGGCAGACTTGTCAACAGACAGGTAATTGGTGGAGTCCTGCAAATCAATTGCAATCCCGTTATTTTGAACAGGGAGAAGTATTTCCTGAGTTTGAGAATAATAGTTGGGGTGAAACGATTTGGTATTTAGAAGTTACTAATAAGAAATAATTTATGTATACAAGATTAGATTGTCAAAATAATGATAAAGTTTTGATGATGGTAAAATTCTACCTGAGATCAAATCTGATTGGGATGAGGAGTTTTGGTAGTTTGATAGTGATGACTAACTTATGCTTAGAAGCTGTTCTAAATTGACTCGTTTTCAAAAACAATCAGTTGCCCTAATCTATTATGTTACTTCACGATCTTATTTGGAAATGTTACTGACCAAACTGGATGATTTGATTCAATATACTGGTGGAGTAATTGATTTGGCTGATCAGCAGTATCGTGACCGTGTTTTATTGCAAGAAGGTTGGGGAATGGGGGATACTTCAGCTAATTGGAGTACCTATGCTTACCCATCTTTACTCGATTTCAGATTAGGTCTAATCAGAATTATTGAAGAAACGAAACAGGAAAAATATGGCTGGACACCTGCATATAATACAGCACGTATGTTAGGCGAGTTTCGACCGAACTGGATGTCAGAAGAAGAAGAAGCTGATTTTAAATTGCGTTTTGATGAATTATATAGATTATGTAGTTATTACGACTCTTGCGTAAAGCCTCCAAGATCATGGAGTTTATATGGTTTATTTGAAGTGATTAAAGAACTGGGAATTTTTGAATATAAAGTACCTAAATTTAAGCTTCGTACAGACATACGTGTAAATAGTGGGGAAATTATTCCAAAAACAGGGGTATATATTCCTGTGGGTGATCGATATGGCGTACCACAATTTGCTTGGACTTATCGTGATGAAAATAGTTTTACACGTGGGCAATTAGAAGAGTGTGAAACATTAAATGCTTTAGGAAAGGACTTATTTTCTAAGTTTAATGAATATACAGCATGGACTCCTTCTGAAGAGTTAAGGGCGTTCGCAATTGAAAATATTAAAAATAAGCGAATAGAAGATGATTGGGATTATTTAAAATCAGATCGAGAAGTACAATTGGAACTAACCCCATCATTAATCTCAAGAAATGCATTTACTAGCTTTGATTCTAGCTGGTATTTCGTTGAGTTAATAGAAGGTGAGTTTGAAGATATTGGGGGTGAGGATGTAGATACTTTTGCTACACCTGATTTAAAAGTTATAGGGGGAGAATTATGCCCAAGAACAGGTTATTGGATTTTATCTAATGATAAAGGAAAACGACTGTATTTCACCAAAGGAACCGTAATGAATAAATCTAGCAAAGACTGGGGCGAAGAATATTGGGTATATGACAGTGAAGAATAGAAAGTCATTCTAGGCTTTTATTTAATTGAACGCTTTGTAATGCTACCCCTTATGATGAAATCTTTGAACTCAGAACAGATCAAAGGGGGCAGTGCGTGCAGGAGAAGGTATACTCATCTCTACCTACAAACAGGAACAAGCGAAAGACCTCAGTGAAGTGGCCAAAAACCAACAAACTGATCCACTGAGCTTACTCGAAAACCTACAGGGCTACCTCAAGAACTTAGAGAGTGAAGACCAAAGCAAAGCCGCGGCTTTCAAACAAGCGATCATGCTCTTGGCTTCACCAAGTTCAATTGCCTTAGAAAGTAACGAAGACATCCACCTCAGTGCAGATGGACAGATCAACCAGATTGCACAAGGAAGCATTAACACCAGCACGCAAGACAGCATCATCGGACATGCCAGCAAAAAGATCAGTTTATTTGCAGCGCAAGAAGGGGCACGACTCTATGCAGGCAAAGGCAAGATCGAGATTCAAGCTCAAGGGGATGGTGCTGATCTGATTGCTAGAAAGGGTGTGCAGATTATTTCGACGGAGGCAAATGTCGACATCACCAGTGCGAAAGAAATCGTACTGACCGCAGGCGGTTCGCAACTAAAAATAAATGCTTCGGGGATTTTTCCTACGACTGGCGGTAAGTTTGAGGTTAAAGCAGGGCAGCATCAGTTTGTGAATGGAAAGAATGTATCAGCAAAATTTCCAGCTTTACCTACCTTTAAATTATTACCTAATAAAGTGGAATTAAAATACATTTATGATGACTTAAAACCTGTTGCACAAGCTCCATTTAAATTGATTTTTGCTGATGGTTCTTCTCAAGAAGGAGTACTAGATGCCGAAGGTTATGCCAAAGTCACTATTCCTAGTGATAAAACTCAACCTAAAGTCTACTATGGCTTTAGTAGTGTTGAGGCGAAACCAGATAGAGAAAAAGTTGATAATCCTTTCAAAGATCAAAAAGTGATGAGTGTTACTGAAGCAGAGCAGTTAATTGAAAAATATAATCAACAGGAACTTGATGCATTATTAGATGAATATTTCCCTGATGAAATTGAAGAGATGCTCACGTCAAATAATATCGAATACGACGATCATGTAAGCGATTATGAAGAACAATTAATACCACAACAAAATGATGTAGACGATGCAATAGCAGATGATTTAGAAGAAATTTTACTTACAGATGATTCTACTTCTAGATTAGACCTAGGAGATAAACAATGAATACTGCCGTAGCCAAGGGTTCAACGCAAGCTGTGAGAATAACAGCTAAAGGGGAAGAATCGGCGGCTCAATGGATTAAAGGTGTACTTGATGGTAGTGGCTCCAGTCCTGCTCAAATTATTGTTGCAGTTGTGATAGGTTGTATACCCTTTGTTGGTCAAGGCGTTGATGTCGGGAATGTGATTGTCTCAGTCGTTAAAATATCAGAAAAGCCAGATAATAAAGAGAATTGGTTTGATTTGGTATTTAATCTTGTTGCATTTGTTCCAATTGCTGGTGATGGATTAAAAATTGTTTTTAAACAATTGCGTTCAGGTAAAGCTATGGGAGCTATTTTGGATGCAATACCAAGCAAAACATTACGTGGTGATGTAGATAAATGGTTTAGAACCTTAAATTGGAATACATACACAAGAGAGCTGCAAACAACTAGTAATAAAATTATTGATGGTTTAATTGGCGTTTTTGATAGTTGGATGACACGAGCTGTTCTCGGCAATGCTAAGTTAAAAACATTAGTAACTCAGCTTCAGCAAATGAAGAAAGTTGCCAATCAAAAAATTGATATGGTTATGAAAGAAATGCAAGCAGCCCATAAAAAGGCACTAGCAACTCCTTATCCTAACACTACAGCTAGAGCTCCAATTACGACTCGAACACCGACAACAACCAGTAGACCAAATCAAAATCCAGCCCCACGAACTCAGCAAAATGGCAATGTATCAAGAAATACTGGAGGAAATAATGTAAGCCCAGGTCGTCAAAATACTTCAACACGACGTCAACAATTACAGCGAAAAAGAAGATCGAATCAAGAACTTGGTTCAGGTGGTGAGCACATTACGGATTATTACTATGTAAAACGCATGAAAAGTCGCTCTAAAATTAATAATAATGGTGTGCTGTACGAATATCACGATACGGGTCATAACGGACTTGATCATGTTTGGCATAGTGCTCGACTAGCACATAAGTATCGTATTACAGACAGTAAAGCGACCAATGCATTGAGCCATCGAACACTCATGACGCCTAAAGCAGCCATGATGGCATTGAAAATGGGTCTCGATGTTTATATGGCATCAGATGAAGATGACAAAGTCAAGCGGTCAGTGGGAACAACAGTGAGTGATGGCGTACAAATGTCACACTTGTGGATTTCTCGGAAAATTTCTTCCGCTAAGATAGTTAAAGAACATGATAAATTATTGGATGCTATTGAAGAGTGGGAGAAAGTTAAATTTAAAGCTACTTCAACAAGAAAACTAGGTAAAGCTATTGTTATCAAATGTCCTTATGATCGTAGTTTAGTCACCATTACGGGGGATAAATTTGATCATCATGAAAAATGTAAAGGTTTAAATAAACCCAAATGCACACGGACAGTCACGGCACACGGGATTAAATTAGAATTTGTTTTACCCAATGAGATGTTGGAGAGATAAAAGAATGTCGATACAAGTAAATGATCAAGAAATCGATTGGCAAAGATGGTTGAGTCTTGAAATAAAAGATGCAAGTTTATTTAGAGACAATTTACTAGAACAAGAAATGTACCATAGAAGATTTGATACATTTGTCAATGGATTATATACGGTTGTAGATGGATTTAGTCATTATAAAAATGATTCTAAATTTGGCGGATATATTGCTTCTGGAAGAAGACGGATTATTGATACTTTAGATTTGATGTCACTCCAATATTCTGCTGGTGGAGATTTAAATTTTATAAAGGAACTTTTCCCGTATCTTCTTCATTGGACAGAAGAGTATGCAGAAACCAGTCACCTTTATAATTTAAGCCCAGATGCAGGTGGACGTTATGTCTGGCATATTTCTTTAGGCACTGAAGATTATTGGTATATTGCTTTGCGTTTAATTTGCTTTGGATTATTGACAGGCTATGCAGATCAAATAAAGCGAATTATGCCAATTATCGATTATGTGGAAGCAACTCCTGAAGGGCAGGAAAAAGATGGCTTAATCGAGCGATTGGTTGCTTCATTTGTAACAGATCGAGGCATACCACCGAATGATGCACGTCGTCATTTGCCTTATCGTAAGCTCATTAAAGTTTTTGAGGCGGATGCAGAAAAGCGTCCAGCAATGATGTTGCAATACTTAGAAGATTGGTATGAAGCCAGTCGTCGTGAACCATACTTTGAACAGCATCCAGAAACCGACTTAAGATCTGGTAGAAGTTATTATGGTTATTGGTCATGGGAAGCAGCAGCTGTTACATGGTTGTTAGATATTGATGATACAACTTATCGAGATCACCAATTTTATCCAAAAGATTTAGTTGATTTTGCTAAAGCACAATCAGAAAAAGTACAAGCACAAGATTCGGTAGAAAAAATTAAAATCAAAGGTGGGGATAAATGTCCAAAAACAGGTTATTGGACGACGCCAGCCCAACCAAATGAACGTCAATATTTTGATAGAGGTGACATTTTACCAATGCTTTCAGAACAAGACTGGGGTGAAGTATATTGGTATTTTGATGGTGAAAAATAAACTTAGAATATCGCAAGATTTAGCCATCCTTATAGGGTGGCTTATTTTTTTATGATAAAGCCTAGTCATAATTACAGGCGAAAAATTTGATCATCATGAAAAATGTAAAGGTTTAAATAAACCCAAATGCACACGGACAGTCACGGCACACGGGATTAAATTAGAATTTGTTTTACTCAATGAGATGTTGGAGAGATAAAAGAATGTCGATACAAGTAAGTGATAAAGATATAGATTGGCACAGTTGGTTAAATTTAGAAGTAAAAGATTCAAAAAAATATAGAGATAACTTTCTTGAATCAAAAATGTATCATAAACGATTTGACATTTTAGTGAATGGTATATATTCCGTTACAGACGGTTTCAATAAGTATAAAAATGATTCTAAATTTGGCGGATATATCGCAGCTGGTCATCAACGCTTACAAGATGCTTTAAACTTAATATCTTTACAATATTCCGCGGGTGGAGATTTAAATTTTTTAACGGAACTTTACCCATATATTCTTCATTGGACAGAAGAGTATGCTGAAACGAGTCATCTTTATAATTTAAGCCCAGATGCAGGTGGACGTTATGTCTGGCATATTTCTTTAGGAACTGAAGATTATTGGTATATTGCATTACGATTGATATGCTTTGGTTTACTGACAGGGTATGCAGATCAAATGAGTCGAATTATGACGATTATCGACTATGTGGAAGCAACGCCTGAAGGGCAGGAAAAAGATGGTTTAATCGAGCGATTGATTGCTCCATTTGTAACAGATCGAGGCATACCACCGAACGATGCACGTCGTCATTTGCCTTATCGTAAGCTCATTAAAGTTTTTGATGCTGATGCAGAAAAGCGTCCAGCAATGATGTTGCAATACTTAGAAGATTGGTATGAAGCCAGTCGTCGTGAACCTTATCATGATCAACATCCACAACCTGATATTAGATCAGGCATCAGTTATTTTGGTTATTGGTCATGGGAAGCAGCAGCTGTGACATGGCTATTAGATATTGACGATTCAACTTATCGAGAGCATCAATTTTATCCGAAAGATTTAGTCGATTTTGCTAGATCGCAAGCTGAATCGGTTTCAGCAGAAACCACTATAGAAAAAATTAAAATCAAAGGTGGAGAGCAATCCACGAAAACAGGTTTTTGGACGACTCCTGCCCAGCCAAATCAGCGTCAGCACTTTAGTAAAGGTGAGATTTTACCAACGCTTTCTGAACAAGATTGGGGTGAAGTATATTGGTATTATGATGGTGAAGAATAGAATTAAAAATGCCCTTCGGGGCACTGCTGTCCCATAGTTTGCTTTAAATAAAAAAACCTGAGTCCTAACAGTTAAAATATGAGTGCAAACAAACACTTTAACGACCAGGATTCAGGTTTTGTCACATCAGAATACCGTATTTCATGA
>NZ_VPBA01000071.1:0-3923 GCF_013418945.1 Acinetobacter sp. YH12112
GTAAAGCACGTAGTCTTCATGGATTTCTGAGTGGAATTTACGCCTCACTATGTGCATATCAATTAACCCATCAAAATAAGCCAACAATTCAAATTAAGGAATCATCGGCTTAAGCAGGATCCGGGTTTTTATAGGCTTAAGGATACAGATGAGTATCTTATAATTTCTAATATTTAGTTGATGTAAACTTATTCTAATGAAGATGTATATATTTGAACGGCGTATTTTAATAAGGGAAGTAGATTGAAACTGCAAATTTTATCGGATACTCATAATTCCAAATATTCGATATCAGAACAAGCTGACGTCATTATTCATGCTGGCGATTTTTCTAATCGCTTAAGTGGTGCAATTGAGTTTGCCGAAAAATGTAAATCTCTCAATAAAAAATTTATCTTTGTTTTAGGTAATCATGATTACTACAGCTCTAACTACAGTTCAGTCGTGAATTTCTTGAAAGAAAACTACCCAAAAAATGCACTACTTGATGACAACCATATCAAAATTCAAGATAAAATATTTGTTGGCGGCACGTTATTTACGAACTTCCGCTCCAATTCCCCACTTACATCTCCTAACGTACTTTTACAGTCCCAAAAGGATGCTGAACAATCGATTTATGATTTTGATCAAATCATGATTAGCAATGAAAATAGACCTATAACCGCCGATGACTACATAAAACTATTTAAAAAATATCATCAAAATATTTTGCAGTTTAGAGGGCAAGATCATGTGATCGTTATTACGCATTTTCCACCTCATTTAGCTTGTCTTGATCCATATTGGGGTACGCATCCTGTCGCATCAGCCCTCAATCCCTATTTTATTAATGACCTAGATGTAAAAGGCTTTAAGTTATGGATTGCAGGACATACGCATACATCAGTGGATACTGTAGTCGATGGATGTAGATTAGTGATCAATCCTTTGGGTTATCCACCAGAGCAAGGTAAAAATGGGTTTAGAGAAAATTTGATCATCGAAGTTTAAGTAGTCATACTCGTATTGAAGCAATTTAAACCAACTCTAATATCATACATCCTATAGTACTGTTGATTTAGCTTCTACACCATGAACTAGGAGAAACTCATGTCGAATCCTTTAGACCCAGAAAATGATTGGAAAAATAAAATTGCAGATCAAATACTTGACGATTTAATCGAGATTGCCAAGCTTGAAGGTATGACTATTAAAAAAATGAAAGCAGATCAAAATGGTATTTTCTATGTGGAAGAGGAAATATCAATTGACGACGTACTCAAGCAATTTTGAACTCTGCTCATTGAAACGATATAAAGCGCTTGAATTTTATATTTAAAAGCTTAACCAAATTGTATCACCTGTAGACGCGTACATAGCTTCTGCAGTTTCTTTCAACACATCACTCTCATCCGTTTCCATTGATAGTTCATCACATGCATGATACCTACTATCGCTTGTGGAAAATAAGCTAGATTGAGCCGTAGTACTATGCTGTATAAATCTAGTTCTATCGTAAGCGTCCGCTGAGCCCCACTTTTTCTAACTCATTAATACCGCGATAGTGTCCACTAAAATTTAAGTGGACACCTATTTATGGATTTAAAGACAGTTATAGACACTGCACCAACGCTAAAAAAGCCCCGTCGAACCTTCACGGCTGAATTTAAACATTAACTTATTCAGCAATGCCAGCAGCCAGATACATCGGTGGCTAAGGTCGCAATGCAACATCAGATCAATGCCAATCTGTTGCATAAATGGATTCGTCAGTCCAGATCAATGGTTCCATCATTAACAATCTCATCCATTCCACAGACCGACTTCCTTCTCGTCATTCTTCACCCGACGCCAGTCAAACAAGAAGCACCTCCGCCACCTGTACCAGAGAAGAAAGCTACCGCTCATATCAGGATTCCATTACATGATGAACAAGGTTCCGTAAGGGATCAGATGATCGAAATCGAATGGCCGGTGGAGTCTGCAACTGAATTACTGCTTTTACTTCAGGGCTTGATCAAATGATCCGTATCGATGAAATCTGGTTGTCTACCCAGCCCATGGACATGCGTGCGGGTATGGATACGGCCATGGCGCAGATTATGAAAGCCTTTGGCTCAATCAAACCGCATTGCGCCTACCTGTTCTGTAATAAACGTGGCCATCGTATGAAAGTGCTGGTACATGATGGACTGGGCATCTGGCTGTGTGCCAGGCGGCTGAAACAGGGAAAATTCCACTGGGCTAAAGTTCACCAGGGTGAAAACGTAGCTCTCAGTCCAGAACAGTTACAGGCACTGATCCAAGGTTTGCCCTGGCAGCGCATTGGACGACAGCAGGTGGTGACGATGCTTTAAACCAGGCTGTTCCATTCTGCTATTTTCCAAACGTTCTATTTCATTCTCTTCATGACCTCAGGCATACTGCGGTCATGAATACGCTGCCTGACTTAAGCCAACTGACCCATGAACAACTGCTGGAATTTACCCGGCAGTTGGCGATGCAGCATCAGTCTCTGGCACAATCAAATCAAGAATTAGAAAAATCAAACCAGCAATTGGATGCCAAAGTTCAACATCTTTCCATTCTCAATCAAAAATACGAGCATGAACTGGCGCTGTTTAAAAAGCACAAATTCGCCCAAAAGAATGAACACTTAACGGCAAAACAAATCCATCTGTGGGATGAAGCGGTTGAAGAAGATATTGCCGCGGTTGATCTAGAACTGGAACGGCTAAATGCAGATAAAACCAATGCAGCGACACAGAAAGCCAAAACCAATAAACCTAAACGTCGACCACTGCCAGATCATCTACACACCATCCGTATTGAGCATGAACCTGCATCAACCCAATGCAGTTGTGGCTGCCAGTTACGTCGTATCGGCGAAGATATCAGTGAAAAACTGCATTTCAGACCGGCACAGTTCTACAAGGAACAGCATGTCCGTGGCAAATGGGTCTGTGATCAGTGCGACACTCTGACTCAGCAAGCGATGCCTGCCTATATGATTGATAAAGGCATTGCTTCACCTGAATTGCTCAGCCATGTGCTGGTATCGAAGTATGCCGATCATTTGCCGCTGTACCCTCAGCGCCTGATCTATCAGCGGGCGGGCATTGATCTGTCCAGATCCACGTTATCTCTTACGAAGCAATGCTTCTCAGATTGGTCGCTGCGGTGTGGAACTGGAACCTCTGGCCAATGCCTTAAAACAGGTGGTGCTGCAACAGCGGGTGATCCATGCCGATGAAACGCCGGTCACCATCATGCGGATGGGTGATGATGAGAAAAAACCGAAGAAAGGTTATGTCTGGGCCTATGCCACTACACAGTACAATCCAGTTCAGGCAGTGATCTATGACTTTCAGGATAGTCGTTCAGGTCAGCATGCTGAAGCGTTCCTGAATGGCTGGCAGGGTCATCTGGTCTGTGATGATTACAGTGGTTATAAAGCACGCTTTAAATCAGGCCAGGTCATTGAGGTGGGCTGCATGGCACATGCACGTCGTAAATTCCATGAACTGCATGTGACCGGGAAAAGTCAGATCGCTGAACAGGCATTAGTGCTGATTCAGAAATTATATGCGATAGAAGCAGAATTAAGAAAAAAGACGGATGGTACAGCGGAAGACCGCTGCGAATACCGACAACAGCATAGTCAACCGGTCATGCAACAACTATATGAATGGCTCAACCAACATCAGCTGACGGTGCCATCGAGTTCTCCAACCCGCCCGGGCGATCAACTACGGCCTAAAACGCTGGCAGGCACTCTGCCGCTATCTGGATGATGGTAATTTACCTATAGATATGAGATACCGTCTTGGTAGTCAATCAGGTTTTGAGATTATTCGACCAATAAATAATCTCTTTGATAGGCAGTCTGATGTTTTAAAACGCCATAACACAGATGTATAAGCTTGCGCATTGCAGCACCT
>NZ_VPBA01000072.1:0-3773 GCF_013418945.1 Acinetobacter sp. YH12112
TGTTCAAATGGCGATTCAGCGTTTAATTGGTTTTGGGAAAAAAGAAGAGTTTAAGGAAATTTTGGCAATTTTAAGAAAGCAGAATCCTGATAGGATAAGGGTTCTGTGAAATTTGTCGTGTACAGAGTATTTTTTTAGTACATTTACGGCGTTAGAATGACTTTACGACGGTCTTCTTCCTTTTTATCAAAAATACGGTAACCTTCCGCAGCATCTTCCAGTTTCATGCGATGGGTAATAATCACATCTGGAGACAGATCTCCATTTTCAATATGTTCGAGCAACTGCGGCAAGTATTTATGCACATGGGTTTGCCCCATTTTAAAAGTCAAACCTTTATCAAAGGCATCACCAAACAGGAAGCCATGAATTGGACCGGCATAAACCCCCGGTACACTCACCACACCGCCGCGGCGGACTGCTGCAATACATTGTCTGAGCGCTGAACCACTCGAACCTTCTAATTTCAGGTTGGTCATTACGGTTTCCAGAACACTCCCTTTGGCCTCGAAACCAACGGCATCAATAACTGCATCAACACCACGATAACCTGCTGTATTTTGAATAATAAATTCAGCTGCATCGACTTCATCAAAGTTGACCGGAATGACCCCATAGGTTTGATGAGCAAATCGCAAGCGATAAGGGTGATGGTCTACCATGAAGATCTGTTCGGCACCGAGCATCCGTGCACAAGCTGCAGATAACAGACCGACTGGACCAGCACCATAAATTGCCACTGTAGAACCACGGGTGACTTGAGCATTGGTTACTGCCTGCCAGGCTGTTGGCAGAATATCGGTCAGGAATAATACTTTTTCATCAGGCAAAGAGCCGGGAACCTTAAACGGTCCGACATTACCTTTGGGAATTCGCACATATTCAGCCTGACCACCCGGAACACCACCATACAGGTGGCTAAAGCCAAACAAGGCCGCTCCTGGTGGAATCTGTTTTTTATTCAGGATCGCACCACGACCCGTATTGGTATTTTCACAGGCAGCCATGAGTTCATGTTCACAGAAAAAACAGTGACCGCATGCAATGACAAAGGGAATGATCACCCGGTCACCTTTTTTGACTTCTGTCACTGCAGGGCCGACTTCTTCTACAACTCCCATAAATTCATGGCCGAAAATATCACCGTCTTCAGTGGCCGGGATTTTACCCCGGTATAGATGTAGATCTGAGCCACAGATAGCGGTGGCTGTCACCCTTAAAATAACGTCATCTGGTTCCTGAATCACTGGATCTGGAACAGATTCAACTCGTACATCCCGAGCACCATGATAGGTAAGAGCACGCATGCGGATTTCCTCTCTAGTTCAACATAAATAGTCTCAAATAAGGCTGCTGATTATTAAAAAGCCTTTTTATTAGAGCCTTATAACCTGACCTAGAGCTGTAAATTAATGTATGAAATAAGGAAGCCGAGTGTTTAAAAAATAAACTTATATAGTACTTGCGTAATTCACTACAAAATATGTCAAAAATCGAGTAAATGATTAACCAAGCTGAGAAGTGTAGGAAAATAGGTAAGAGAAAAGATTTACTAATAGCAGAGAAAATATAAACCCATAAAAAAAGGATCAGTAACTATAGTTAATGATCCTTGAAGCTTTAAATGAATATTAAAATTAACTTTCCTGGAAAGACTGTTCCAGTTCTTCTAATTCCATCATCAGTTCTTGCATCTGTTCTTCAGCAGTTTCCAGTTGTGCTTTCAGTTCAGTCTGCTCATTCATGAGCTTAAGCAATTCATCCTTACGCGCTGCATCATACAGACCAGTATCTGCCAGCTTTTCTTCAATTGCAGCGAGTTTTGGCTGCAACTTTCCGATCTGGCTTTCACATTTTTCAATATTTTTGCGAATCGGCCGAGTCTGCTCACGTTGGCGAGCAGCCTCCTTGCGTTGGGTTTCTTTATCCATTTTACTCGGTACAGATTTCGCTTCAGCTTGCTGTGTTTTCACCACTTCAGCAGTTTTAGGCGCATTTTTTAATAATTCTGCACGTGCCTGACGTAACCACTCGGCATAAGCCACCAGATCACCATCAAATTCAGTACATTTGCCGTTATGAACTAACAGCAGCTCATCACAGACACTGGCGATCAGCTGACGTTCATGCGAAACCAGCACGACAGCACCCTCGAAATCTTGTAGTGCCATCGTTAAAGCATGACGCATATCCAGATCCAGATGGTTGGTTGGTTCATCCAGAATCAGCACGTTTGGACGCTGCCATACGATTAATGCAAGTGCTAAACGGGCACGTTCACCACCCGAGAAACTTTCACTTGGTGTATCCATGCGTTCGCCGCTAAAGCCGAAGCTGCCGAGGAAAGAACGCAAGCTGGCCTCACTAATTTTAGGATCAGCGATACGTGCCAGCTGCAACATCGGGCTGGCGCTACCATCCAGTGCATCCATCTGGTGCTGGGCAAAGTAGCCAATATTTAACAATTCTGAGTCTTTACGAAGACCTTTAATTAAAGCTAAATCACCGACGAGAGATTTAATCAGAGTCGATTTACCAGCACCATTCATCCCCAGCAGACCAATACGGCTATTTGGAGTAATTTGCAGGGTAACATTACGCACAATCAGCTTATCGCCATAACCGATATCGGCATTTTCCAGTTGTAGTAATGGTGAACTCATTTTGGTTGGTTCACGGAAGCTGAAAGTAAACGGCGTATCTACATGCGCAACAGAGAGTTCCTGCATACGCTCCAGCTGCTTGATTCGGCTCTGGGCCTGTTTTGCCTTGGTGGCTTTGGCCTTAAAACGGTCAATAAATTTTTGTAGATGGGCACGCACTTCAAGCTGCTTTTCATAGGCTTGTTGCTGCTGTGCCAGACGTTCGCTACGGGTACGCTCAAAAGTCGAGTAATTACCGGTATAAAGTATCAGTTCCTGATTTTCGATATGTAAAATATGATCGGTAATGGCATCCAGGAAATCCCGGTCATGTGAAATCAGCACCAAGGTGCCTTCATAGGATTTGAGCCAATCTTCTAGCCAAAGAATCGCATCTAAATCTAAATGGTTGGTCGGTTCATCCAGTAATAACAGATCAGAACGGCTCATCAAAGTACGCGCCAGATTGAGACGCATACGCCATCCCCCCGAAAAACTGGCAACATCCAGCTCGGATTGATAATCCATAAAGCCCAAACCTGCCATCAGCTGTGAAGCCTTAGAGGGTGCCACATAACCGGAAATTTCGTCAAAGCGGCCATATAGGCGTGCCAGTTCAGCATCATCCAGCTGTTCAGGATGATTCAGCTTTTGTTGGATATCCCAGTATTCCTCATCGCCAGACAGGACAAAATCAATCGCCTTCATATTCAAGGCTTTGATTTCCTGGGCCATATGCGCCACAGTCCAGACTGCAGGACGGGTCAGGGAACCACTGTCAGACTCAATCCCACCCAATAGTGCTGAAAATAGGGTCGACTTGCCGGCTCCATTGACACCGGTCAGGCCAATTTTCCATCCAGGATGCAATTGCATGGAGGCTTTCTGGAAAAGGATGCGTCCACCGCGGCGTATGGTTAACTGATCTAACTGAATCATGGAACTGTACTGACATTCGACAAGAAGAATGGCGCTATTCTAAAGGAAAGCCCATCAAAATAAAAGGCACTGTTGCAAATAGTCGGTGGTGATAAACTTATCATCCCCTTTTGCTGATGGAGCTGCACATGAACCCATTCAAAGGCCGGCATTTTCAGCGTGACATCATTCTGTGGGCCGTACGCTGGTACT
>NZ_VPBA01000073.1:0-3684 GCF_013418945.1 Acinetobacter sp. YH12112
TCCCTCCACATGCAACGCATGCCAATCCGTAAAACGGACACGCAGAAGCAGGCAAAGCTCGATCTATGATGCTTATTTGATGAATAAAAACACGTATTAACGAAGACTTATCATTTTGAGTCTTGATCTAAACACTGTTTATTGTGAAAATAGAGTTCAGGTACAAGCCTTGTGGTGAAATCTGCACGAGTTGGTAGCTCTGCTGATCTTCGTTACTTGATGTTAGCGCATCAAATAACTGCGTACCGCTGAATATAAAGCGAAAGCCCATTTAGTTTCAATACTGAATGGGCTTTTTCTTTTTCAGGTATCTATTATTTTGGGTCTATGACGCAAAAATCACCATTTTTTCCATATCCGCACTGCTTTTTCATCACACGAACACACGGTTTAGATTCCTCTCCAACAGTACAGCTTCGAATATCAAACTGGATACCTTGCTGTCTTAAGCTCTCGATCTGAGGGATATTTTCTAAAGGTTTGATATAAACACTGAATAACCAAATGATGCCAAGCATCAGAATGGCGAAAATACCTAAAATGATGGTGATGATTTTCCATGAAAATTGATCACTGGCTGATTCAATCGAGTTATTCAAGCGTCCAAGTGCCTTAGCGGTCTTTATAAGCTCTGCTGTACCCTCCTGTAAGCCCGTATTTAGCGATTTTGATACGGTGCTATGGGTTTGCCCTGCGATGACCTTTTGAATGCGTTCTTCGGTGATTTGAAGCTCTTTAACAGCCTGATTGACTAGGTTCTGCTGTTGTTCTGCAACTGCCATCAGTGCATATAGCTTTTTTTCATCAGGTGTCATCGGCTCATCCCTTTAAAACTCATGGTTTTCTGTTGCTCTCGTTCTAATTTCTGCTGTTCTTTGTACTGCTGTAAGGCAAGCTGTTTGAAGCTGTCAAAATCAGCCTTAAAGCTCTCAATTCCCTGCTTAATTTCTTTATCTGAAATTGGGCTGTCTTTGAGGTCTTTCAGGTCTTTTTTCGGGTCGCCTAAGTCTAGTCGTTCAAGCTCTTTGTAAGCTGTGCGTGACTGTTGCAGGGCTTCCCTGATTTCGGGGTCTTTGGCTTGGCTTGGTAATAGTTTTTTTTCAGGTTCTTTCTCTATGCCTTGCTCTTTGTAGCTTCGCATATCAATACGGCTGTCAATTTGGTGTTTTTCTAAATGGCTGTTGCATAAATCTGCCCATCTTTGGCGTAGGTCTTTAATATCGGTTTTTCGTTCCTGGTAACTCTTGCCTGTATTGTCTTTTTTAGCTCCGCCACGTTCAGGATTTTTGCTGTTATAGCGTTTGAAATATTGCTCTGGATCTCGTTCGATTCCATCTTGCAGACGTTCATTAAACATGAGGTGGACGTGGGGCTGATCGTTGCCGTCCATTGCTTTAGGGTTATGAATCGCAAACTGATACGGATATTTTGAGCCGATCTCGGATTGAATGAAGTCCTCAACCAGTTCTAAGCGTTGCTCGGCATTCATCTCTCTAGGTAGGGCGATTTCATACTCTCGGTAGGTACTGCCATTTTTGCGCTCGTAAAGGTCGGCTGCCTGCCAAAAGGTAATTGGATTATGTTCAGCCCACTTCGGCATATTTCCATAGGCACTATGCTCAAGGTCTGTTTCTGCCTGTTCCTCTTTCAGCTTCTTTTCTTCATCCCGATCAATATATTCGGCATGCGGTGCTGCCTTACCTGCTTTACCGACTTTGACACTTAAACGAGCAATTGCCATTAGGTCTTATCCTGTTCCTTTTTTCGGTTACGTTCTTTCTTAAACGCTCTTTGATCAAGTATCGAAGCCCACATCATAATGATGATAAGTAGCGGTGCTGCGATCACGCCAAAACTAATATCTTTGATTTTTCCTAATACCTGTTTTAGTTGCATGCTGTTGCTCCTAGCTTTGGTACTTCTTTTTTTCATTCAATTTTCAATTGAACGAAAAAAAGAAGTTTCAGGGTCTTAGGGATGAAGTCCCTAACGTGCTTAGGTTTCTCAATGAAATTGAGAAACGTCTAAGCGCGCCATCAAATTTTTGATGGAAGTACAGGCGACAATCTCTAGAACGACTTTAACAAAATTACGTTACTCGGACGTAATTATTTTGTTATCGTTCTTTGAGTATTGAGCCTGTGCTTTTGCGGTATTTAAATTAAGGAATTGAATATGAATAATGATTGGCTGTCTGAAAAAATCACCTACATTTCTGCTTTAAAGAATCCAAGTGACGCTCAGAAACTTTTACTCGAATTAGCAAAAATCCAATACCGTACTCCCGACCAAGAAAAAAAGCTCAATGCCCTAATGAAAGCTGAAAAAGCAATAGATCGAGCGAATAAACAGAAAATTGCAGTTAGAAAATTACTAAATGCAGAAAAGGAAGCTGAACGTAAAGCTCGAACACGTCACCTCATCCAATTAGGTGCACTATTTGAAATAGCTAACCTAGATCAGCGTGACCCAGCCGAATTACTTGGAGTTCTGCTTAAAACTGCTGAAATCGACCCAAATGATATGAAATGGCAAATCTGGAAGGATTTAGGACTAGAAGTTCTCAAACAACGTAAAAACAATTCAAATTAATTATAAGCTAGGCTGAATTAGCAATAAGTTAAGTTATGATTTCACGAATCAATTATGATATTTCATAGGAAAATCAATGAAAAAGTTTATCTTAGGACTTTGTCTATCTTTACCAATTCTCTCTCATGCAGCACCTAAATGGGAACTTGCTGATGTATTCATCTCAAATAAAGATAAAGGTGAGATTTCTAAAATATATGTAGACAAAAATTCAATCAAAACAGCACCAAATAATAGTGATATTAGATATTTTTCTATCAAAGAAGTTCACTCAAATCCTAAAAATAATGTAGTGAAAAATAATTTAGCGATTGAATGCTCACAAGGTCTTTTCTTAAGTCCATTCACTAATCAATGGGAACCTATTTTTCAAAGAGGCTATATTGTTGGTACTCTAAAAACCTATGAATATTATAGCTATACCACTGTTTGTGATGATGTGAGAGGAAAGTATTCTAATAACATTATTATTAATACAAACAGAATTGGATTTTAATAATAGCCTAAGCAGAAGAAGGGTAATAATACGATCTCTCATACCTTACCCTAAAACCTAAAAAATAAATGCTCTCAACTTCTCAACTCGCCCCCAAAGCGTCGCACTTCGTGCTTTGGCTTTGGAAACGGTTGAGAGAGTTTCGGCAATACTTTCCCTAAAGGCGGTCATTTGAAAAAATGACACATCCTTTAAGTATTGCCGATTTACCGCATATTCTTTTGGCTTCGGAGCCACGTATATCGGTCGTATCCGCACATAGTTTTGCTGACTATGCAGACAAGGACTAAAGGTCTTGCACCTTCTCCCACACGCTCCCTGTCGAAGTATGGCGATATCTCTGCGAGGGTTTCCCCAACATGCAACTTAACCGACCTATACAACTACTTCCAACGCTCCGCCTCTGTGAGAATCCCCTGTAAGCGGTTTAGCCTTTCGACTATCGCTACGTTGCACCAGTGACACTTATTCCCTCCACATGCAACGCATGCCAATCCGTAAAACGGACACGCAGAAGCAGGCAAAGCTCGATCTATGATGCTTATTTGATGAATAAAAACACGTATTAACGAAGACTTATCATTTTGAGTCTTGAT
>NZ_VPBA01000074.1:0-3460 GCF_013418945.1 Acinetobacter sp. YH12112
ATAATTCAAGTGAATTTGTTTGAAAGAAGAACTTTAAAAGCTTTATTTTCACCCGATAAAATACCCATAAAACAAGAGGAAGCTCAAATGAGCTTCCTCTTGTGAAAAATTGTGGGACAGCAATGACCCTAATGTTCCTTATTTATGGCCATCTTACGATAAGAGTTTTGCAACTCCATCCGAAGCTTTTGACTATTGGACAACTAAATCAACTACACGTACAGATTTTTCTGTAACTTCTTTTGATTATATGAATAATGGCGCTACTGCTCGTTTTACTTATACTTATTATTCTGTACCAAAGCGACCTGATTCCCAATTATTAACTGCTACTCAAAGTTTTAACCGCAAAGTAAATCCCAATTATGATCCTAATCTTGAACCCAAAGAGCGTATAGTTCCCTTAACAGCTGCTTTATTAGGTGCAGCAATGATGGGCGAAGGCTATCAAGACCCCGATCCTAAATTTGACAATGACCGTGTCAATACTGGCGATTGGACTGGTGTAGAAGATTCTTATAGAGAAGATCCAAGTGGAATTGGTAATGAATTAAATGATGAATTACAAGACAAAGCAGAACGAGCAAAACCTACCCCTGATAACAAGCCTGCACCTATTGGGTCGCCTGATTATGATAAAGAACCTGTAAATGATGATGATAACGACCGTTCATGGGATGAAGACGGCAACGAAGGCAAAACAGAAAATACAGAAAAAACTGATCCTGAAACGGGCGACAAAACATCTGAAGGAAAATTCACATTACCAAAATTTTGTGATTGGGCTTTTACAGTCTGTGAGTGGTACGAAGACTGGCAAGAATCAGACAAAAAATTGCATGATCATTTAGATGAAACATCAAGTCACCAGAGCCAAGAAAAATCATTCTGGCAAACAGTAAAAGACTGGTTTGACTGGACTAAACAAGAGCCTGAACAGCCGCCAGTAGAACCTTACGAAATACAAAATGAAGATGATTCGCAGCTTTTAGATCAAATGCAGTCTGTGAGTTTTAATTCTGCAAGCTATTGCCCTGCCGATGTTGAAATACCTGTCAATTTTTCAGGATTGGGCAGCACATCATTAACACTTAGCTATGCTCCTTTGTGTCAAATAGCTACACAAATAAAACCTGTTGTCATCATGATGGGTTGGATTCTATCAGCCTATATTGTTACTGGCCGATATATGAAAGATGGGAGTTAAATCATGTCATTAGCAAGCGTCCTTGTAAAAGTAGGCGACATTTTTAGCAGCAAATTAGGCAAAACTGTCTTGTCTAGTTTGGGCATTGGTATAGTCACAACAACAATTTCTGTAACTTTATTAAATGCTTATATTAATCATGCAATTGCTTCCTATGGTGCTCTTGGTGATGTTGTTGGTTTGCTTGGTTTGGCAGGCTTCAACATTGCTTTAGGGCTTATATTTAGTGCTCTTGGCATCCGCATGTATTTGAACAATAAATCCATTAGCTTGAGGAAATTACAATGATTTTTTTAATTGTAGGAAAGCCAAGATCGGGCAAGTCACAATTTGCCGTTAAAAAAATCTTTGATCAAATTGAGTTAAATAAAAAATACCTAGCTAAGCTTGAAAATGGCGAAGAATTAGACACATCAAAAAATGAAGTTATACGACAAGTTTATTCAGACATTGAGGGTCTAAACATAGAGGGCGTATTGCCTGCACCTGATGACTGGAGAGATGTTCCAGATGATTCTGTTATTTTTTATGATGAAGTTCACTATAGAAAAGAATATGAAGACTTAACAGGCAAGCCAAGTCAAAACCCGATGATTAAAGACTTGACCACGCACGGACATAGAAACATAGATATTTATCTAATTACACAAGCTGCAAGCCGTATTGAGCGTTCAATACGTGGCTTGGTTGACTGTATTTATTATGCAAAGCGTCCGCAGCAAAAACCGCCTTTCTGTACCATTTATGAATTTGACAAGTTCTATAACGAACCTGCTTATGCTGCTGAAAAAGGCAAAGAACATGACAAATACATATTTCACTTTAAAGACAAATATCAGAATGCCTATAAATCTGCGTCTGCTCATACCAGTGTCAAATTTAAATTACAGAAAAAGTTTTATGTAGCAATTGCTGCAATTCTTGTTATGGCTGCTCTCGCTGCTAAATTAATGTTTTCGGGTGGCTTTATTGACATTGCAAAACAAGGTTTAAACGCTGGCAAAGAAGAAGAAGCAAAACCTATAACCGCTCTTGATTCAAAAGTTAAAAATTGCATGGATCAATTTGGGTGGACTGAAGAACAATGCAAAATGTCTTATGATCCAAAAGCCGAACAAGAGAGAAATAAGCAACTGGAGCAAAGCACAGGCAACAATATGCAAACTGTAGTTATGCAATACAATGCAAATAAGCCTTTTGATACAGTTTATGAACCTAATTTTCAACCTACTGACTTTCCACGTTTTTCAGGCTGCATGAAGCAAAACGGAAAATATGTAGCATATACCCAACAAGGTACGATATTAAAAGACGTTTCACAAGCTGACTGTCAACGTGTTGTAGAACATGGAGATCGTCCTTTCGACTACTTCAAGCAACCGCAACAGGTGCAAAACAATGCTCAATTATCTAATACGCCAAGTTATACGCAACCTAGTGAACCTGATATTCAACAAATTGCGAAATTGGAACAGGCACAAATAGAGGGCTTAATTTAACTCGATTTTTTAACTTAACTAGCGAAGTCTGTTAAGCTTAAAAAATGAGTAAACAACCGAAGGGCGTTAGCTTTGAAATCAACAATAGAGTATTTAGATGAGCTTTCAGAAAAAGTTGTAAATAATCTTGATAATGATTTATGTGGTGCGTATTACATAGCTTTTGGTGAATTAGTAACTGCTTTTGTTGAATGTGGCGTTTTTAAGTCCGAGCAAGATTTGAATACAGCTTTAAATATGAAAGACAGATTATCTCAAATTCTTTTAAAACAGGCGTAAATAAGATGCCGGTAACAGTCAGTGAAAAATAGACACGTATATAAAACTATTGCTTATGACAGAAATAAGGGCGTATTACTTAAATCAGATTACATCTTGATTCGGGAGTCACTGGAGAAATACCTTGATCAGATCCGGAGTATGGATGCTGATAATTATGCTGAAATTGATAGGCTGAAATTATTATTTATAAAACTTGATCATCACATTGATAGATTGCGCGCATAGATTTCGGCATAACGTATATTATGTTCATTAGCGTACTCGACAGCGTGAATACAATTGTCCAGATTCACGGTGTCGAGCTGTGGCACCAGATGCATTGCGCAGGCCACAGTCTTGGATATGCTATTTAACATAAAATGAAGTTATGCGACTTCAGAATGACCAAAACTTTTATTAATTTTGGTATTTATATTTAGAACAAGGGCATATTTATGAAATCTTTAAAATTTTTACCGTTATTGGCTGCAAC
>NZ_VPBA01000075.1:0-3422 GCF_013418945.1 Acinetobacter sp. YH12112
GCCAGGCCTCAGCATTTTATTATGGTGATCCCCTGGGCGAAATGCGCCTGGTAAGCAGAGTTTTTGAAATGTAAGGCCTTTGAATAAGACAAAAGGCTGCCTCATCGCTAACTTTGCAACAGTGCCAGTTTTATTACGAACGTGTTTTGGGTGGACAACGGAAAACATATTTCATCGAAAGACCAAAAAAAGAAAAAACACTTCCTGTTGTGATGAGTGAAGAAGAAACCATTCGGGTACTACGCGCTATTGAAAACGTGAAACACAAGGCTATTCTGATGACTATTTATTCGGCAGGTTTGCGCATTTCTGAATGTATAAACCTGAAAATAAAAGACATTGACTCCAAGCGCATGCAAATTCGTATAGAACAGTCAAAAGGAAAAAGAGATCGTTATACCATTTTATCTGAGAAAACATTAATTATTTTAAGAACATACTTTATGGAATATAAACCAAAAGATTATTTATTTGAAGGTCAAAAAGGTGGCGCATACTCAAGCCGAAGTATTCAAAACATTTTTAAAGCAGCTGTTTTAAAAGCAAAGATTCAAAAGGAAGTTACTGTACATACCTTACGACATAGCTTTGCAACGCATTTGCTTGAGAATGGTACGAGTTTACGTTATATTCAATCGTTGTTAGGTCATTCAAGCAGTAAAACAACTGAGGTTTATACACATATTACCACCAAGGGAATGGAACAATTAAAAAGTCCGATGGATTTGTTAGATATATAGAAAGGATTTGTATATTTGAGCAAAACTTAACAAAAAGCACTATGAATATAAATCCTTTTGAGAGAGTAGAAACGAACGGTAAACGGTTGAAAACGGATTTGTCACTGATAATGAAAGGTTTAGCAAAATAAGATATAGTGGATATATACGCCATTTGGCGTATAGCCACTTGTTATGTGCCATTTTTGAATGACAATGCGAATAGATACAGACAAACAAATGAATTTACTTAGTGATAAGAACGTTGCAATAATTGGTGGTGGACCCGTTGGACTGACTATGGCAAAATTATTACAGCAAAACGGCATAGACGTTTCAGTTTACGAAAGAGACAACGACCGAGAGGCAAGAATTTTTGGTGGAACCCTTGACCTACACAAAGGTTCAGGTCAGGAAGCAATGAAAAAAGCGGGATTGTTACAAACTTATTATGACTTAGCCTTACCAATGGGTGTAAATATTGCTGATGAAAAAGGCAATATTTTATCCACAAAAAATGTAAAGCCCGAAAATCGATTTGACAATCCTGAAATAAACAGAAATGACTTAAGGGCTATCTTGTTGAATAGTTTAGAAAACGACACGGTTATTTGGGATAGAAAACTTGTTATGCTTGAACCTGGTAAGAAGAAGTGGACACTAACTTTTGAGAATAAACCGAGTGAAACAGCAGATTTGGTTATTCTTGCCAATGGTGGAATGTCGAAAATAAGGAGCTTTGTTACCGACACGCAAGTTGAAGAAACCGGTACTTTCAACATCCAAGCTGATATTCTTCAACCGGAAATAAACTGTCCCGGATTTTTTCAGCTATGCAACGGCAACCGATTAATGGCGGGACATCAGGGCATTTTATTGTTTGCCAATCCCAATAATAATGGTGCATTGTATTTAGGAATTAGTTTTAAAACGCCCGATGAATGGAAAAATAAAATTCCCTTAGATTTTCAGGACAGAAACAGCGTTGCCGATTTTTTATTGAAAAGATTTTCCAAATGGAGTGAAGTTTACAAACAATTAATACGTTCGGTATCAACATTTCAATGCTTGCCCACAAGGAAATTTCCTTTGAACAATGATTGGAAAAGTAACCGTCCATTACCCATAACAATGATTGGCGATGCTGCTCATTTGATGTCGCCTTTTGCAGGACAGGGTGTAAATACGGGATTATTGGATGCTTTGATATTGTCTGAAAACCTTACAAACGGAGAATTTACAAGTATTGAAAATGCCATCGAAAACTACGAACAACAAATGTTTGTTTATGCAAAAGATACGCAGGACGAATCGACAGAAAACGAAACCGAAATGTTTAGTCCCAATTTTTCGTTTCAAAAATTATTGAATCTATAAACAGTAAGAAAAAACGGCTACTAACAAGCAGTTTTGCAATAGTGGGGCAGAAGTGCAAAATTGAACTTGTGTGCTTCTATCAACTTTTGTACATTAGCTGCCAGTTTAAGATGGGTGCATTTGAGTATGCCCAAAGGAGCCCGCAAGTATGCGCAGGACGAAGCCAGTAGCCGCGCCGATGGTGGCGCGGGTCTATCTGCGCGTCAGCACCGACGCGCAGGACTTGGAACGCCAAGAGGCGATCACTACGGCCGCGAAGGCCGCCGGCTACTACGTCGCCGGCATCTACCGTGAGAAGGCATCCGGCGCACGCGCCGACCGGCCTGAGCTGCTGCGCATGATCGGCGACCTACAGCCCGGCGAGGTGGTCATTGCCGAGAAGATCGACCGCATCAGCCGCCTACCTTTGCCCGAGGCCGAGCGCCTGGTGGCCTCGATACAGGCCAAAGGCGCACGCCTGGCCGTCCCTGGCGTGGTCGATCTATCCGACCTGGCGGCCGAGGCCCAGGGCGTCGCCAAGATCGTGCTGGAAGCCGTGCAGATCATGCTTTTTCGCCTGGCCTTGCAGATGGCCCGCGACGACTACGAGGACAGGCGCGAACGCCAGCGCCAAGGCATTGAGTTGGCCCGCCAGGCCGGGCGGTACAAGGGCCGCCGTGCTGATCCGAAGCGCCGCGCCCAAGTTGTCGCGCTGCGCAAGTCCGGCTACAGCATCAACAAGACCGCCGAGCTGGCCGGGTACAGTGCGGCCCAGGTGAAACGGATATGGGCCGAGGTCAGCCAGGCCGAAGCGAAGCAGCACGGCGCGTTCGTGGAGGACGCATTGACGGAAGCCGATGCCCTGGCCGCTGTCGGCCAGGATGAGCGCCAGGAGGAAAGGGCATGAAGAAGCCGAACCAAGACGACGAGCCGTTTTTCATCACCGAGGAGATTGCGGCCGAAATGATCGCCGGCGGCTATGAGTTCGAGCTGCCGCCCATTCCTTGCACCATCCGCCTACGCGACGTGCTGGAGCGCATGACCGATGCTGAGCTAGCATTGCAGCCGGGCGAGATCGCCGACCAGGAGCGTGAACGCTGCCGGCGCAAGCCGTGTTCAACCTCATGATCTGGTCATGGTATTTTTCATGGCACTGAGCCTGATAGTTCTTGCAAATTGTTGTCACTAAAGGGTTTTGTGTGCTTGTTTACAATCGAGTGGGAGTGACGGGCACTGGCTGGCAATGTCTAGCAACGGCAGGCATTTCGGCTGAGGGTAAAAGAACTTTCCGCTAAGCGATAGACTGTATGTAAACACAGTATTGCAAGGACGCGGAACATGCCTCAT
>NZ_VPBA01000076.1:0-3158 GCF_013418945.1 Acinetobacter sp. YH12112
ATCAAGAGTATTGCCGGATCTTTTTCACATCCAAAACTTTCGGTAAAAAGTCTTATTCCGTTTTTTTTAACTATTTTCTCTTTCATTTCCTCGCCTTTCTGTTTTATAGATTCATTAGTTTTTGGAAAGAAAAGTCGAGGCTGAACATTTCCGTTTCGTTTATTATTGATTCTGCCTGTGCTTCTCTTCCATAAGCAAACATTTGCTGTTCATAATTTTCAATAGCCTCTTCAATGCTGTTAAATTTCCCATTGGTCAGATTATCCGACAATATCAAGGCATCCATCAACCCACTGTTTACGCCTTGTCCTGCAAAAGGAGGCATCAAATGAGCAGCATCTCCAATCATCGTTATGGGTAATGGACGCTTACTTTTCCAAGACTTATCTAAGGGAAATAGATTTAAAACCTTTGAAAGTAAGTGTATTAAAGGAGATTTTAAAAGATTACAACTCTTATTCAAATAAAAATTTACTTGATTTTTATTTGCTAAGTGGTGGAGTTGCAAAATATATAGAACTATTTATCTTAAACAGTAGTTTTGATTTAAAATCTATGATAGATACAATTATTGATCCAAACTCAATATTTTTGGAAGAGGGAAAAAATAGACTTATTGAAGAGTTTGGAAAAGAGTATGGAACATATTTTTCTATTTTAGCTTTAATCTCTGATTCAAAAACATCAAGAAGTGAAATAGAATCAATTTTGGAAAGAAATATTTCAGGACATTTATCACGACTTGAAAATGACTATAACATCATAAAATCAATTAAACCAATAAATGCTAAACCAAACTCAAAAGTACAAAAATATGAGATAGTTGATAATTTTTTATCCTTTTGGTTTAGATTTATTTTTAAATACCAATCACTAATCGAAGCTGAAAATTTCGATAGATTAAAAGAGATTATCTATAGAGATATCTCAACTTTTCAAGGAAAATTCCTTGAAAAACTTTTTGTGGAACTCTTAAAAGAGAAACAAACTTTCACTTCTATTGGCTCATATTGGGAGAGAAATAATCAAAATGAGATAGATATAGTTGCTATCGATGATATTGATAAGAAACTTCTAATTTGTGAAGTAAAACTAAATGAAAAACGGATAAACTATCAGGCTTTAGTTTTGAAATCTCAAAAATTAATTCAAGAGTATAAAGATTATGAGATAGAGTATAGGCTTTTATCGATAAAAGATATTTAAAATTAGAAAAACAGATAATAGCTGGTGCTAGAGTGGTTGCTAGGGTAATTACTCTAATTTCAAGTTGTTGCAAGTGGTTTTTGCAAACTTTGTATAAAGCCTTAATCGATATAAAAGTTAAGTTTGATTATATATAATTGTTGAATAATTTAAAAGGAGTACAAAATGAAAAAAGTTTTAATTTTAAATGGACACCAATATTATGAAAATGTTGCAAAAGGTGAATTAACTGAAAAGATTTTAGAAAAAGCGACACAATTTTTCAAAGAAAATAACTTTCTTATAAAATATACAAATATAGATAAGGGTTACGATATAAAAGAGGAGTGTGAGAAGTTTGAGTGGGCTGATTATGTGTTGTTTCAATATCCTGTTTATTGGATGGGTGTTCCTTGGATTACAAAAAAATATTTCGATGAGACTTTTACTCAAGGAAGACACTATGCAAACGACGGAAGAAGCAAAAACGATGATAGCAAAACTTATGGAAGTGGTGGATTACTAAAAGGCAAAAAATATATGCTAAGCTTGACATATAATTGTCCAAAAAGTGAGTTTAACAATCCTGATGGTTTTTTTGATGGATTATCACTAGATGAAGCAAATGTTGCTACTCATAAAACTTTTCAATTTGTTGGATTAGAACCTTTAAAACTTACTCTATGCATGATATTTTTAAAGGAGATTTGGATTTAAATAAAGAGTTAGCTAAATTTGAAGATACTTTAAGAGAGAATTTTAAGTTTAGTGTATATATAATTTGATATATTTAATTTAAGGAGCTATAATGAGTTTATTATTAAACAAAGGTAAAATAGGTGATTTGGAACTAAAAAATAGAGTTGTAATGCCACCTATGTGTATGTATAAAAGTGATAATAGTGGAGAATTAAAAGATTTCCATATGTTTCACTATACTTCAAGAGCAATGGCTGATGTTGGTTTAATTATTGTTGAACCAGCATCAGTTGAGCCAAAAGGAAGAGTTTCATCTTTTGAATTAGGACTTTGGGATGATTCTTTAATTGAAAATCATAAAAAAATGAATGAGAAGTTACACTTATTTGGAGCAAAAAGTTCTATACAATTAGCTCATGCAGGAAGAAAATCTGAAGTTGTTGATGATATTTGTGTAGCTCCAAGCTCAATTGCTTTTAGTCAAAAATCACCATATAAAGTTCCAAAAGCGTTAAGTCTTGAAGAGATAACAAAAATAAAAGAGTTGTTTGTAAATGCTGCAATTAGAGCCGAAAAAGCAAATTATGATTCAGTAGAACTTCACGCTGCTCATGGATATTTGTTGTGTGAATTTTTATCACCTTTAACAAATAAAAGAGATGATATTTATGGTGGAAGTTTAGAAAATAGGTGTAGATTAGTAATTGAAACTGCAAAAGAGATAAAAAATAGGGTAAAATTACCCCTTATTGTTAGAATTAGTGCTGATGAATGGATGCAAAATGGATGGAATATAGAAGACTCTATTTATTTATGTAAAGAGTTAGAAAAAGTTGGAGTTGATTGTATTCATGTTTCAAGTGGTGGAAATATAGAAAATCCAGATAAGATACCAAAAATTGAACCATTTTATCAAGCTAATTGGGCAAAAGAGATTAAAAAAAGTGTAGATATTCCTGTTATTGCTGTTGGTTTAATAACAACAGCAAAAGAGGGTGAATATCTTCTTGAAAATAGTTTTTGTGATTTTGTTGCATATGGAAGAGAGTTGCTTAAAAATCCAAATCTTGTATTTTATGCTGCAAATGAACTAAACGAAAAAGAGAAAATTAATAGCTCTTATGCAAGAGCATTTTTAAAATAATATTCTCTGTACACGACAAAAATAGATAACTCATTGAAATAATGTCACAATAATTGTTTTCTAACGACGAATACTATGACACATCTCAATGAGTTATATCTTATCTTAAACAAATCTCTAAAATGGAACA
>NZ_VPBA01000077.1:0-3011 GCF_013418945.1 Acinetobacter sp. YH12112
CCAAGCAGACGTGCACAGAAAACAGCGATTGAACAACGAAATCTAAATCCTGTGCTTGACTTGGAAATGTCCATATAGGACATTTCTATTTGGTTATTAGGTAGGACATTTCTACTTGGGAATAACATAAAAAATGGAGCCTAAAGCTCCATTTTTTAATAACTTTTTTTAAATTGCTAAGCGTAAATTCAGTGCTTTTACAACTTTAATCACAGTATCAAAACTAGGGTTAACATCACCAGAAAGTGCTTTATAAAGACTTTCTCGGCCTAAGCCTGTATCTCGTGATAATTGAGCCATTCCTTTAGCTTTTGCAATGTTACCTAAAGCCTTTGCAATGAATGCGGCATCGCCATTAGATTCTTCAATACATGCTTGTAAGTAAGCCTGCATATCATCCTCTGTTTTAAGATGCTCAGCACTGTCCCATTTGCGAAGTTTAATAGCCATTTATAGCTCCTCCTCTAAATCTTGTGCCAATTGCAGGGCAAGTTTTATATCTTTACTTTGCGTAGACTTATCTCCGCCTGCTAAAAGAATAACAACCCTTTGCCCTTGCTTGCAGTAATAAATCCTATAGCCTGGCCCAAAGAAGAAACGTAATTCAGAAACACCTTCACCGACCGGCTCAGTATCTCCAAAGTTTCCATCTTCAACCCGATCAATTCGGACTTGTATGCGTCTTTTTGCCTGCTGGTCTTTTAACTTGGTGAACCAGTCATCAAAGACTTCAGTGGTATATATTGAGTACATAAGTAGAATGTATCCTATAGGATACATTTATGCAAGAAATAAACTTGATATTTGGGGCTCGAAACGGTGAATTTCGTATAACCGCCATTATGTTAAGTTAATCAAAATTCTTAATGCACCAAAACCTAAAAATTTAAATGGAGTAAAAATGACTTTAAAGGGGTTAGATATTCAAGAAGATTGTATCAAAGCTATTTCTAATGAATCTTTAATATTTGATATTAAGAATAAAGAGTTTTTAGAGGATATAGAAAATCTTTTATTACAGTATTTTCAAAATTTTAGTAATGATTTAAATGGAATTGAGTTTGATAATTTTTCTGTGGAGTTTTGGTTCGATGCAGGACAATTGATTATTTATCCTGAAAAAGATTTATTAGATCGTAAACCCTTTGAATCTGAATATGATTTAGATAGATTAGACCCTTATTTTTATCTAGTTTGTGAAGAATATAGGATATATTTTGATGACTTAATATCTCGAAAAGTAAGCGATCAAGTATCTGAAAAAGAAGCTATTTCTAAAACTAATGACGTAATTGATTGTGTAAGCAAAGCTATAAAAAATATAAATGATGAAAACAATCTTTTAAAGATGTTAGGCAGGCCTAAATTAGAAATAAGATATTTCGGTGTAACGAAAGAAGAACTTTTAGCAAAAGAAATTCTCGTGAAATGAAGTAGATATTTTTGTCGTATTAAGGAAAACTAAAATTAACATAATGGGCGTTATGCGAAGTCAAAAATGGGAGCTTAAGCTCCCATTTTTATTGATGATTTTTTAATTCTTTCAGCATAGCATCCCGTAAAATTTCATTCATTCGTGTTTGATAACCTTTGCCTTGTGCTTTGAACCAAGCAAGTACATCAGCATCTAACCGAATTGAAGTTTGTTGCTTCACTGGGCGGTAAAATTGATTTTGGCGTACAGCACTGCTCCAATCGGTAATTTCAGGAATATCTGATAGATCTAGCTGATCATCAGGAACCGTGCCTTTAGCAAGCAAGCGTTGAATTTCAGCATCTTGCTTCTCACCAAATTTCTCATTCAGCTCTTTGCGTGAGTATCTAACCATGCTCATATTTGTTTCGCTCCGCTTTAGTCACTTGCCTTGCACTAATGATTCGTATGATTTCACAGTCATCTTCATCAAAAATGGTGTGAGCCACCTAAGTTTTCTAATAAAAGATCTAAATACGTATCTTTCATCAATTGAGATTCATTGTTATTCAATATATTGTAGGTTGAAAGTATCAAATGTGAAAGTTGAGGATCAGAACGTAGGGTTGATTCGATAGCAAGTTCGATAGGCTCATTAAATATTCCTTCATAGCTTTTTTTTAACCATGCTGGATCTAAATGCATCATTTTATAAGTGAAGCCGAGAGGATCTGGTGCATTACCATCATGAACTTCTTCAGGTTCAAGCATGAAAGTTTGACCTTGATAGCTATCAATAATTTTTTTTCTACAATTGAATTGTTGATGTCCTAACTCTGTTACCCCTATAAGATAACTTGAGTGTAGATGAGGATCGTATGCAAAGCCTTTGAAGTGGGCATGAATTAGTTCTATACCTGTAGACTTATCCTGTGTGACATTGACCCAATTGCTCATATTTACTTAATTAGTCCTAATGGATTTAGCTTATCAAAAATTATCTAATGAAGAAATTCTAAAATTAACATAATACACCTTATACAAAATGCCCTTGTAAGCCCTTAATCAAGGGCATTTTTAGTCTCTACTTAACATAAAATTTTGGTGGTGCTTCAAAAAGTATGCTGCCTTTAAATGAAGCCATTATTGATGTAAAAGAAAAGAAGGCTAAATCAAAAGCTTTAAAATGGTTTTCAAGCTTTTTTGAAAAATTACAGCTTCTTCTGAAGCTACGCCTAATTCTATGCCTTATTTTGCAATTATTGCCTTCAATACCTACAGTAAAAAATTTACCAATACTTTGCTTACCATTTTTAAAAGCAGTGATGAAACTGTCCCAATGATCACTTGCAATTCGGGTGTAGTGAATATCTAATTGTTTAAGCTTTGTCTTCAATTGTTAGACTGTAGCTAAATCTCGTTTACCCCAAACATAAGCAACAATTTCACCTGTTTCTCGATGATAGGCGTAAATAAGCCATTGTTTATTCTTTTTATTTCCAACAAAATTCCAGAACTCATCTACTTCGAGAGATTCATAATGACTTTGCTGAGGCTGAATTTCATAGGTTGATTCAGTTAAAGTACGTAAAACTTT
>NZ_VPBA01000078.1:0-2591 GCF_013418945.1 Acinetobacter sp. YH12112
AGGCGAACGAGGGGAAGTGAAACATCTCAGTACCCTTAGGAAAAGAAATCAATTGAGATTCCCTCAGTAGCGGCGAGCGAAAGGGGAACAGCCCATTAAGTTATGTGTGTTTTAGTGGAATGCTCTGGGAAGTGCAACCATAGTGGGTGATAGTCCTGTACACGAAAGGGCACACATAATGATGACGAGTAGGGCGAGGCACGTGAAACCTTGTCTGAATATGGGGGGACCATCCTCCAAGGCTAAATACTCCTGACTGACCGATAGTGAACCAGTACCGTGAGGGAAAGGCGAAAAGAACCCCTGTGAGGGGAGTGAAATAGATCCTGAAACCGCATGCATACAAGCAGTGGGAGCCACTTCGTGTGGTGACTGCGTACCTTTTGTATAATGGGTCAGCGACTTACATTCAGTAGCAAGGTTAACCGCATAGGGGAGCCGTAGGGAAACCGAGTCTTAATAGGGCGTATAGTTGCTGGGTGTAGACCCGAAACCAGGCGATCTATCCATGAGCAGGTTGAAGGTTGGGTAACACTAACTGGAGGACCGAACCCACTGTCGTTGAAAAGCCAGGGGATGACTTGTGGATAGGGGTGAAAGGCTAATCAAGCCTGGTGATAGCTGGTTCTCCCCGAAAGCTATTTAGGTAGCGCCTCGGACGAATACCATTGGGGGTAGAGCACTGTTTCGGCTAGGGGGTCATCCCGACTTACCAAACCGATGCAAACTCCGAATACCGATGAGTACTATCCGGGAGACAGACTGCGGGTGCTAACGTCCGTAGTCAAGAGGAAAACAATCCAGACCGCCAGCTAAGGCCCCAAAATCATAGTTAAGTGGGAAACGATGTGGGAAGGCATAGACAGCTAGGAGGTTGGCTTAGAAGCAGCCACCCTTTAAAGAAAGCGTAATAGCTCACTAGTCGAGTCGGCCTGCGCGGAAGATGTAACGGGGCTAAAACTATGTGCCGAAGCTGCGGATGTATACATTGTATACGTGGTAGGGGAGCGTTCTGTAAGCCGATGAAGGTGGATTGAGAAGTCTGCTGGAGGTATCAGAAGTGCGAATGCTGACGTGAGTAACGACAAAACGGGTGAAAAACCCGTTCGCTGAAAGACCAAGGGTTCCAGTCCAACGTTAATCGGGGCTGGGTGAGTCGACCCCTAAGGCGAGGCCGAGAGGCGTAGTCGATGGGAAATTGGTTAATATTCCAATACTTCAGTGTAATGCGATGAGAGGACGGAGAAGGTTAAGTCAGCCTGGCGTTGGTTGTCCAGGTGGAAGGCTGTAGGCATGCATCTTAGGCAAATCCGGGGTGCTCTATGCTGAGAGCTGATAGCAAGCTAGTTTACTAGCGAAGTGGCTGATACCATGCTTCCAGGAAAAGTCTCTAAGCTTCAGTTACACTGGAATCGTACCCGAAACCGACACAGGTGGTCAGGTCGAGTAGACCAAAGCGCTTGAGAGAACTCTGCTGAAGGAACTAGGCAAAATGGTACCGTAACTTCGGGAGAAGGTACGCTGTTGACGGTGATGGGACTTGCTCCCTGAGCGGTTGACAGCCGCAGAAACCAGGCCGCTGCAACTGTTTATTAAAAACATAGCACTCTGCAAACACGAAAGTGGACGTATAGGGTGTGATGCCTGCCCGGTGCTGGAAGGTTAATTGATGGGGTTAGCGTAAGCGAAGCTCTTGATCGAAGCCCCAGTAAACGGCGGCCGTAACTATAACGGTCCTAAGGTAGCGAAATTCCTTGTCGGGTAAGTTCCGACCTGCACGAATGGCATAATGATGGCGGCGCTGTCTCCAGCAGAGGCTCAGTGAAATCGAAATCGCTGTGAAGATGCAGTGTACCCGCGGCTAGACGGAAAGACCCCGTGAACCTTTACTGCAGCTTGACATTGAACTTTGACCTTACTTGTGTAGGATAGGTGGGAGGCTTTGAAGTTGGAACGCCAGTTCCAATGGAGCCGTCCTTGAAATACCACCCTGGTAATGTTGAGGTTCTAACTCTGTCCCGTGATCCGGGACGAGGACCATGTCTGGTGGGTAGTTTGACTGGGGCGGTCTCCTCCTAAAGAGTAACGGAGGAGTACGAAGGTGCGCTCAGCGTGGTCGGAAATCACGCGTAGAGTATAAAGGCAAAAGCGCGCTTAACTGCGAGACCCACAAGTCGAGCAGGTACGAAAGTAGGTCTTAGTGATCCGGTGGTTCTGTATGGAAGGGCCATCGCTCAACGGATAAAAGGTACTCTGGGGATAACAGGCTGATACCGCCCAAGAGTTCATATCGACGGCGGTGTTTGGCACCTCGATGTCGGCTCATCTCATCCTGGGGCTGAAGCAGGTCCCAAGGGTATGGCTGTTCGCCATTTAAAGAGGTACGCGAGCTGGGTTTAGAACGTCGTGAGACAGTTCGGTCCCTATCTACCGTGGGCGCTGGAAATTTGAGAGGATCTGCTCCTAGTACGAGAGGACCAGAGTGGACGAACCTCTGGTGTACCGGTTGTGACGCCAGTCGCATCGCCGGGTAGCTATGTTCGGAAGGGATAACCGCTGAAAGCATCTAAGCGGGAAGCCTACCTCAAGAT
>NZ_VPBA01000079.1:0-2352 GCF_013418945.1 Acinetobacter sp. YH12112
GGATGAAGTACAAGATTATGCAACAAACTGGTTGTGGCATTACAACCATGAAAGACCACATCAAGCTAACAAAGGAAAGCCACCTCTAATGGCTGCTTAACCTCTACTTTTAACTTCGGTTATTTATTGAAGGATTACCTTAAAAACTATTAATGTAGCTCCATTTTAAATAAAGAACCGCTTTTTTATTCAAAATAGGGTAGGAACGACTTTAACTAAATCAGTAAGGAATACTTAATGAAATATATCTAATCTCACCTATATTGTTATATGAAATATATATTGTAAATGGAATATCTTCAATTTTCCATTTTTGGCTTCTAACCACGCCATCATCATTCTTAATAAATAATGGCACTCCTAACATATTTTCAATTTCAGCTTTATTCATTGAAAATTTTAAATTAAATGGCAGTTCTTGTTTATATTGAGAAAAGCCTTCCACACCATCATTATAAAAAAATATAGTCGTTAAGTATATTTTTTCACCAGTTATGGGTTTGTCCTCCTGATTTAAATAAAAAGACTCATCAGTAAATATAAAACCCAATCCCTCATCATATTTACTAATATAAAAATTATACTCATCCAATAAATCACCATCTTCATCATAAATTGGTAATTTAATTTCCTCTTGACTTTTCACAAATTGATTTTTAACAAAAAAATCAACTAATTTTTCATCAATATTTGACTTACCCAACAGTGATATTAAATGATCAATAAACTTATTTGTCATTCTTTCTCGCCTCCTCATCCATAATATTTTTCAAAAATTTATCATAATCAGCATTATTTTTACAGCTCAATGTAGTACATGCTTCTTGCAACTTTGTAACGTACTCAGGCGTTAATTTTTTTGCATTATCTATCATTGCCTCAGAATCCCTAATTTGTGCTGCTTGTAAATCATTTGCATCATTTTCAATGAGTCCTTTATTATTTTTTCCTGCATAGGTTGGACCTGCGGCATGCACCTCATTTGGTACAGTTACACTCATTCCTTCATTAATAATACGATTTTTCTCTGCTTGAGTTAAGGGCGCTTCCTTTAAGTCTTCAGCTCTCTTTAATAATGCAGCTTTAGACGGCTGATGATCTCTAGCCACGGTTCCATCTCCAGTGACTTTCTTTTGATTTCCATAATTATCAACCCATCCCACATCAAGAGATTGCTTTTGATTTATTTCAATATCAGCATCTTTCCCCTTAGTGACACCTTTACCTACTCCAGCACCTACAACTCCAGCCACAGCATTAATTAAATATTCTGCACCTTGTTTATTTTTTTCAATTTCATTTGCAAATTTCAATTCATCTAATTTATTTTCAGATGTTGAGGCTTCAATTTCTTTAACTTTCTCTGAATTAGTCCAATTATTAATCGTATTTGAATTGGTAACATGAGCGGCGGCAGTTAATGATGTCGCCAGCGCATCAAATCCTTGAGCTATTTCAGCTCCTACCGCACTATCTAAAGCTAAAGATTTTCCTGTCTCAATTGCTAAACGGACTGGGCCTGAAATCATTAGTCCTACCGCAAGTTGAACAGTACCTAAATCAACTCCAGTATCTTCACTAATCTGCTTTATATTATTTCCTAAATCAGCAATATTGCTTAATATCGTCATACCAACTGTGGTTTGGGTCGTAACTTTTGTCTCAATGTCAGTTCCTTTCGCATAAATTACTTCTTGTTCATTTACGCCTATTTTAGGTTGTTTAAAAATCGTTTCTAAATCAACACCAGATTGAGCTAATGTATCTAGTTGACTCTGAATTTCACTAAACTCTTTTGCTGCATAGAAAAAATCTAATTTAGAAAATAAAGCTTCAACTTCTTTTGGCTCTATCCCTCGTTTGAGCAATTCACTTGCAACTTTGTCACCAACTACACCCGTTTCTTTATATTCACTTGGTAAATTGTAAAGCCTTGCCTGAATATTATTTAGTGTTTGTAAAGCCTTATCTTTATACTCACCCGCTGGTAAGGCTTGTGCTAAATTTTCTGCACTTTGACGGAAATTCTCTGGCAAATCCTTCTGTTCTTGAATAATCTCCTGTCGTCCAGCTTCTGTCAGTAATCGATGATCAATCGTTACTGAACCATCCAGCATACCTGTGGTCTGATCACGAGTAATTTCTTGGGTATTGTTGATATCACGGTTGGTGGTATGGTAATCCTCCCATAAATAACCGAAGTTAAAAGCAGAGGTTAAGCAGCAATTAGAGGTGGCTTTCCTTTGTTAGCTTGATGTGGTCTTTCATGGTTGTAATGCCACAACCAGTTTGTTGCATAATCTTGTACTTCATCCAAAGTATCAAATAAATGCTTGCTCAGCCAACTATAAC
>NZ_VPBA01000080.1:0-2205 GCF_013418945.1 Acinetobacter sp. YH12112
GTATCCAAATGGATTCGCTTAATTGATGGTAAGCCAGGGAATGATCGCTCACCACTACCGAATAAACCTGCATTTATTGCCTTATCTTGCTCTGCACCATTAGATCCTACTCCTACTGACATGTTAATGGTTCAAATTACTTTACCCCACTCAAAAGTAGAAATTGGCTTGAAATGGCAAGTATCAGAAATATCTGCTTTAGCAGAATTACTCAAGGCACTTGCAACATGATTCGCATTGATGAAATCTGGCTTTCTACCCAACCTCTGGATATGCGAGCAGGGATGGATACTATCATGGCTCAGGTGGTGAGAGCCTTTGGCTCAATCAAACCGCATTGTGCTTACCTGTTCTGTAATAAACGTGGCCATCGCATGAAAGTGCTGGTACATGATGGACTGGGCATCTGGCTGTGTGCCAGGCGGCTGGAACAGGGAAAATTCCACTGGGCGCAGGTTCACCAAGGTGAAACCGTGGCCCTCAGCCCGGAACAGTTACAGGCATTAATCCAGGGTTTGCCCTGGCAGCGCATTGGACGACAGCAGGTGGTGACGATGCTCTAAACCAAGCTCGGCTATTCTGCTATTCTCCAAACGTTCTATTTCATTCTTCTCATGACCTCAGGCATACTGCGGTCATGAATACGCTGCCTGACTTAAGCCAACTGACCCATGAACAACTGCTGGAATTCACCAGACAGTTAGCGCTGCAGCATCAACAACTCGCAGAAGATAAACAACAATTAGATGCTCAAGTTCAACATCTGGAAGTATCAAATCAACAATTAGATGCCAAAGTTCAACATCTTGAAGTCACCAATCAGCAATTAGATTCTAAAGTTCAGCATCTTTCTATTCTCAATCAAAAATACGAGCATGAACTGGCGCTGTTTAAACAGCACAAATTCGGCAGTAAAAACGAACATCTCACCGCAAAACAAATCCATCTGTGGGATGAGGCGGTCGAAGAAGATATCGCAGCAGTCGATCTGGAACTGGAGCGGCTGAATGCAGATAAAACCGATGCAGCGACACACAAAGCCAAAGCAAATAAACCTAAACGTCGACTGCTGCCGGATCATCTACACACCATCCGTATTGAGCATGAACCTGCATCAACCCAATGCAGTTGTGGCTGCCAGTTACGTCGTATCGGCGAAGATATCAGTGAAAAACTGCATTTCAGACCGGCACAGTTCTATAAGGAACAGCATGTGCGTGGCAAATGGGTCTGTGATCAGTGTGACACCCTGACTCAGCAAGCGATGCCCGCCTATGTGATTGATAAAGGCATTGCTTCACCTGAACTGCTCAGCCATGTGCTGGTATCGAAGTATGCCGATCATTTACCGCTGTACCGTCAACGTCTGATCTATCAGCGGGCGGGAATCGAGCTTTCTAGATCAACGTTATCTGACTGGATAGGTCGCTGCGGTGTAGAACTGGAACCTCTGGCCAATGCTTTAAAAGAGGTGGTGCTGCAACAGCGGGTACTGCATGCAGATGAAACACCAGTCACCATCATGCGGATGGGTGAGAATGATAAAAAACCGAAGAAAGGTTATGTCTGGGCCTATGCCACTACACAGTACAATCCAGTTCAAGCCGTGATCTATGACTTTCAGGATAGTCGTTCAGGTCAGCATGCTGAAGCGTTCCTGAAAGACTGGCAGGGCCATCTGGTCTGTGATGATTACAGCGGTTATAAAGCACGCTTTAAATCAGGTCAGGTCATTGAGGTGGGCTGCATGGCGCATGCGCGTCGTAAATTCCATGAGCTACATGTGACCGGGAAAAGTCAGGTCGCTGAACAGGCATTAGTGCTGATTCAGAAACTGTATGCGATAGAAGCAGAACTCAGGAAAAAGACCGATAGTACAGCAGAACACCGCCGCGAATACCGACAACAGCATAGTCAACCGGTGATGCAACAACTGTATGAATGGCTCAACCAACATCAACTGACTGTGCCATCGAGTTCTCCAACCGCCAAGGCGATCAATTACACTCTGAAGCGTTGGCCAGCTTTAAGCCGCTATCTGGATGATGGCAATCTACCAATTTGCAATAACTGGGTGGAAAACCAGATGCGCCCCTGGGCGTTGGGACGTAAGAACTGGTTATTTGCAGGTTCGCTGCGCAGCGGTCAGCGAGCAGCCAATATTATGACATTAATCCAGTCAGCAAAGCTGAATGGGCTGGATCC